>NZ_SJPU01000001.1:877099-879989 GCF_007860105.1 Allorhodopirellula heiligendammensis | reverse complement strand
CACGGCTTTGGCGGAGGGCACGGGGCTGACCAAGAAAGAGATCGTGAGTGTGTTCGATGAGCTTTCGACGTTAATGGGGAAGAACCTTGGAAAACGAGGCCCAGGTGTTTTCAATCTCCCTAGCCTGATGAAAGTGAAAGTGATCCGCAAACCAGCGACAAAAGCCCGTAAGGGAATTAACCCGTTCACCAAAGAGGAAACGGTTTTCCAGGCCAAGCCTGCTCGAAATGTCGTCAAAGTGCTGCCCCTCAAGGCTCTGAAAGACATGGTTTGATCCGACCAATTATCAATGCAGAATGGGCTCAGCCTGAGGGACGCAGTGGACTTGCATAGTACTGACGCTCTTAGGCGTCTAGGCACCTAAAATTACTTATACAGATCGGAGCCAACCTGGAAGTAGGAAAAGAGTAATTTTGCTAACCGCCTCTTTCAGAATAATCTCATAGAATGAATGTCACAGGGTTGGAATGCGTCGGAGCGTCAATTGATCAGGAAGGCTACCTGATGAAATTGATCGCCAACGAAACGGCGGCCCATTTCTTTCCTTACACGACCGAGCATCGAGACATCCGAATTCAAGGTCTGAACTACGAAGACGATTCGGCGGGTAACGCACTGGCGGCAATGGTCAAACCTGGAGTGATCGAGTTCCGGCATCACCGAGCTTTTTCGGACCAGCGGGTACGACAGATCGCTGTCCGCCTCATCGCTCATCCGGTCGGCGAGTTCGCTTCGTCGTTTTCGATCCATTACCAGGGAAGGATCCTCGTCCCGAGTTCATCTTGATGGACCAAGCATCGTCAGGATGTCTGCGACGGTTATCTGTCGGACTTGGCGGTTGATACCGCTCACCAGGGCCAGGGGATCGGTCGGGAGCTGATTCGTGTGACTCATGAGCACGTCGGGCTGGCCACCCGTTTGATTCTGTTGGCGGCTCCCGGAGCGGCGAGCTACTATCCGCATGTCGGCATGGAGCAGCATGATTCGTGCTGGACGATTCCTCCGCGGGAAAACTCCTAAACACGAATCTTCACTGATTAGCACTCCCTTGAAGCACGGTACAATATTTTGGAACGGAGGTGAGAATTTATCCAGTCGAATCGTTTGGTCCTCGGCAATGAAGCGTGGCTAAATGGCTCCGAGGGCGGTTTCGCTCCAGTCGCAATCAGCAAAGCGTTTCAGGGCAGCGTTCACGACTGCGACCCTCGCTCGTTCTCCTTGATGGAATCGTCGGCCAGACGTTTTCCGAAACTGACCACGTCGTCTTGCGTGAAACCGATTGCTTCGTAGAACGCAGTCGCTTCCCGGTTGTCGCGGCGCACTTGCAGGTTGATCTTTGGGCACCTAACACCGCGAAGGCGGCTCTCAGCTTCGGACATCAATAAGCGACCAATCCCAGACTCACGGTGAATTGGATGAACCGCAAGGTAGTTGATCCAACCGCGGTGCCCGTCATAGCCAACCATCACCGATGCAATGAGTTTCTGGTCTAGCATGCCGACCAAAAGCCAATCCCGTTGACCAGAGAGCTTTCGATGAATATCGAGCGCAGGATCATTCCACGGTCGCGTGAGTTCGCATGTGTTCCAAAGCGAGATGAGCGCGACTTCATCTCTTGCTGTGAAGTCTCGAATCTTGATGGCGTGGGGCATTAAAGTTGCTTTCGTGCAGGTGAATCGCCACGACTGAGACGGTCGAAGCGTTTGAGGATGGCGGGGAAGCGGTGCGGGCCGTGCATTGCCGCGATCTTGCCAGCGCCGACGTCGATGCAGGCGATGGTCATCAGGTTTACAATGGGGCTGGTGTTTTATCAGGTGCGAGAAAGTCTAATTCGATGGGAGATCACGGAGCTTCAGCAATCATTCCAGTGAACATCGTGATGATGTTTGCGTGCGTCCTCGCATCTGTTTTTCTGTTGCCTTGGTGAGCGATGGTGTTTGTGACTGCCGCCATGATAGCAATCCGTAATATTGCCAGGGACCAATACGGCGGGATGCAAATCTGCATGCTGGTGCTGCCGGGAGCGATGTTGGGCATCATTGAACTCGGAAGGCTGATCCGAGATGCGGAAACGCAAGGTGCATCACTCGCGATCGGGCCGATCTTGATGGTAACCGTGGTGCCTCTCGTCGGATTCGTCGCCTCGCTACTTGTTCTGATGGCAGCCGTGCTTGGGGTGATGCTCGGCTGGGAATGGGCGATGGGACGTTTCAACGCATGGGCTGAGCGAAACATGGGACAGAAATAAAAAACGCCCGCGTGGAACTGCCCCTCCGTGGGCGTCTCGGATTTCGGTTCCCCTTTCGGCTTACAGTTCGAGGATTCGACTTCGCGGACGAAGCGGGATGCGTCGTTTTCCAGGAACGAACTGACAACGTTGAACACTGCGTCACTGAAGCCGCCGATGTTCAGGATGTCGTCTCGCTCGGGTGCCTGGCTGGTTCCGTAGGGTTAGATGCTGCGTTACTCGGCACGCAGTCCGCAGTGCAAAGACAAAGTTCAACGCTCAATCTATCCGCGAGTCAGGCGGCCAGCCCAACCAGCAAGTTGGATTTTTTATCACGCGACCAGCGGTTGGATCGCAATTCGTTCCGCAGAACAGGATCCAGGACTCGAGCAGTCACTCTCCCGCAGTCTGGGTTACGTCCGTCACAGCAGACGGACGCCTGCAATTGGCGTTTTAACTTCCGGATTTTGATCCGTTCTTCGATATGCTGGCAGCGAAGAGAGGAACATCCTCACGGTGCGTTGTTCATGAGTTCCCACCGTGACGGCGACAGGCAAAGCCACATGGGATCGAACCACAGTGTGGGGAATGCTTAAAAACACTGCATATAAAGGCTCTGCAGCGTTCGGGAAGACACGCACGGGACCGCGTCGGCCACAGCTT
>NZ_SJPU01000001.1:600000-876999 GCF_007860105.1 Allorhodopirellula heiligendammensis | reverse complement strand
AAGCAGACGCGTTCATTTTCGCGGCGATGCGGAACGTCTTCTACAGTGGGCACGTGGCAGGGTTCGACGCAACAAAACGTGATTGAGCGGTCCCAAGTCCAGGTCGGGGTTATGATCCGCAACGTCTAGCAGTTCTACGAATCACGTTCGCCGACTGGCCACCGAGAGCGAGCCGTGCGGCTATGACCCGCATCAAGAAACCGAGATCCATTGGAGTCAACCTCTGAGGCCAGGCACGGGATCCGCTGACAGTATCCTCAGGCCGTTTCTGGTGATTTCCCGCCGGGCACGGACAGGACAAGAACATGCCCGCAGAACTGCACTCGCGCTCACCAAAGCGGCGGAGTCGGGTTCCTAAAGCCCATCAATCTAGCCTGCGAGCGGATCGTCAGTGGCGAGCGGGTCGGGAGCCTCTTCAAAGATCAGCTGGGCCAAGGCGGCTACGACAGTGGTCCTGACCCAGCAATAGGATCAGGGCTTCGCCCCATTGGGCCCGGTGCTGTCCGTCAACTAACCGGGCGTTAAGCCTGAATGGACGGCGGTCTCCAGCCTTAGCGAGAGCGTAGTCGAAGCGATGAAGCTCAGGCCATATGCAGGCCGTGTCGAGACGTCTTCGCCGCTTGGGCTGACAGGCCGTTTCAGGGTCGCCCAGCTACCCTCCGTCGTCCCAAAGGTATCACCGAGAGTATCACCGAAGGTATCACCAGTGAATCGGCCAAAAAGGTATCACCGACCAGGCGACCTAAGCCCTTGCCGGGAAACACCTTACGAAATCGGGGCGACAAGATTTGAACTTGCGACCTCTGCGTCCCGAACGCAGCGCTCTACCAGGCTGAGCCACGCCCCGATGATGGATGTTCATCGTCGTTACTGAATTTGAGTTCGTCAAGATACCGATTCTAATTCTCTCGCGGGTTTTGCCCGGACCGATTACGGCTCGCGGAATCACTGTGGCACGGAGAAACCGCTTGCCATGAAATCAGCCCAGACGCCATCACGAGCGGTTCCCAAACGGTGTTAATCGAGACGCCGAAAACTGAGCAACCGAGAGCGGTATCGACCCGTGGATTTCCACCGGCGACTCATTGGTGGGTGCGTGTGCTCAGCGCCCGAGTCGCGAGGAAACTTGGCTACTGAAGCTTGCAAGCGATGTCGCTGATCTGAGCTTGTTGCTCGGGGGTGATCCAGCGGAGATCAATGATTAGCTCGTTGTTGTCGACTCGGCAGAGTAGGCCTGTTGCGCCGTTGGCCAAGCGTTGGGCCACTGCGTTGGCGTCTCGTGCCGGATCGAGTGTCAGCACGACTTGGCGTGACGCGATCGATTCGGTGGCTGCGGGATCACCGTTCGGTTCAGCGGGATGCGATTCGCCGCATCCAGTTTCGGCGACGCCAATACGGGCGGGGTACTCCGTGATACGTGTCCCGGTGACCCAATCGCAACCGCTGAGCTGGGTCGCCAGTCGTTGCGCCCGGTCGGTCAAGTTGTCTTCCGAGACACCGATGAGCTGGCCCACGGGGCTTTGCCCTTTGGCTTGCGCGGCAACCGATGCGGCCACGGTTGCAATCATGGCAGTGGGCGCATCGACGAGTTGGAAAGTAGAGCACTGACGCATCCGTTTGATTATTTCGTCATTACCAACAACCAGGCTGAGGTCAGGCATCCCCGCCAGTACACTCCCTGCCAGCACAACAACATCGGCGCCCCGATCGAGCTCATCGATCACACTGGAAACGGGAGTTGATGCATCAAGCGGAAAGACACTCGCGATAGGCAACACGGCCACTTCGATCCAGTCATCGCCGGGGTCGGCCCCAGCAGGCGGGTGCGATTTGGATGAAGACATTCGGACGACGACATTTTGGCTTGTCCGGCTCAACTGAGACGAATCAGTGGCAGCGCTGGGTTTCGGTGGTCGGCCGGGGTGATCGGCATGCCGATGCAATACCTCGTCGCTCGGCCAATCCTCACCGCCGTTGACATACCCGAACTCCCGGACGGCGCCGCGGGCGAATCCACGCAACCGATCGACCAGCAGCCGTGCAGGACGAGCACCACCAGGAGCCGGCCGATACATCGGATAGGCGGCACTACGTGGTACCCAGATGCAACCTCCGCGGCCGCCGAGCGTGGCAACAAGCGCGAGCGAGGCGTCGAGAGAATTGGTGACGATCGCCCCCAGAGGACAGGCGCTGGCGGGACTATGACTTCGACGGTTGGCGATCGCTGCGGCAATTTCGTCACTCAGCCGCGCAGGCAGATCGGGATCTCGAGCGGCATCGCCGGAGAGGTGTGGGATCGCAGCGGCGAGTGCATCGGAGGGCAGCCCGACACCGCTACCGCGCTCATCGAGCAACCATCCTGTGCCGTTGATAATCCGGGAAGGGCTTAGCGAGACAGAATTGTCACTCCACCAATCGCCACTTTGCCACGCATCCTTCAAAGGCTGTGCTCGCGCTTCGGCCTGCCGCAGAATCGATCCAACTTTCTCGCGGGCGGCTTTCGGCAACTCGTCCACCATTTTGCTCGCGTGCTCTTTCAGCGAAGTGGCAGCCTCGTGATCAGTGACTTGTCGAGCGAGATCAGCCACACCGCGGCGAAGGAGGTCAACGGTCCAGGGAGGCAGAGCCATGAGATCACGATTGAACGGGAAGGAGGAAAGAGGAGCACAAATCCCAGCGAGCAGTTTGGCGAGTATCCGTTGAAACGGAGCCGCGAACTACAGTCCGGAGTCGCCCGCGAGGACCATCGCATGCTCTCAAGAGCGCAGCGACTCAGTCCACGGCTACAACTTGGGAACGGGACGTTTGGGAGCACGATTGAGCATTCTACGCTCATCGTCCTTAGGAACGTTATTATTGTTGTTATTATTGCCACCGCCACCCTCATTTCGGGGCTTGAGATCGGTAAAGTCTTCCTTCCATTGCCAGCCAATTGGGACATCCAACTCGCGTTGTGCCAACAGTGCCCATGGCGTCCCAGGATTCTCTTCAACGACGCGAGTGAGGAATTCGCGGGCGGAATCTGCTTCGCGCTGCCATTTACTACCGACGCTGATTTGGTCACTGGGCTCGAGGATCCAGGTGTTATTCTTAGGGTCAGCAAACGGCATGCCCTGTTTGGCTTGGGCCAAGACGGCATTATAGGTTTCCGTCCGGACCTTTTGCGCCAGCACCCGGCCATAGGCGAGATCAAACCCTGCCCGCCAGCGAGGACTGGTTTCGTCCTCACGGCCTTTGAGGCCGGGTTCTAACGTCGCCGCCAGTCGTACCAGGGTTGGTTCGAGGGGCGCGGCGTCTTGCTGAGCGTTCGTCAGGTCGCCAGCCAGCTGTGCTTCGCTTGTTTTGACAAACCGCAGCCGTGGACGCTGAATCCCGGTGACATTAGGAATCGTAGCCGCTTGTACCAGTGCCATTCTCAGTGGGCTACGTTTGACGGCACTGACATAGTCGGCTTGCGAGAGGTAGTCGGGGCTGTAGCGGGCCATCGCCGTCGGATCGAAAAAGTACTTCATGTCCGCAGAAAATGCTTCGATCTCACCCCGCCTGACTTGCCGGGACGTATTGCGATTGGGGTGTACAGTGAAGTAGGTACCACCGGTCTCATAGCACAGACGGGTGAGGCCGTAGGGACCGAAACCACTATCGATGACAGGTTCGTCATCAAAGTTGCCGCTGAAGCTCAACTGGATGCGCTCGGGCAAGAACGTTTCGGGGCCTTGATCGACCTGCGCCCACTGGGGTGACTGGTCGTACTTGGGATCGGGATCGACGTATTTAACGAGCGTATGTTCGCGGCCAAAGGGAGCTGGCACACCGATCACGTAGACGGGCACGCCGAGTTGGCGGCAAGACGTGATCGAGGTCTCCAATCGGTTGTAGTCGTCACCGCGTTCGTCAGTGACCACGACAAAGAGGACATTGCGTTTCGGACCTCGCGGGCCCACATCACGGCGGAGAGACTTGTACTGTTTCGCCGCCGATTCGATCGCCGTGAAGACGCGCTCGACGCCGGAACTGTCTACGGGCAGCTTGTCGACAATCTGCTTAATTTCCGCCAGATCCGAGATAGGTTCCTCGGTATAGAGTTCCACCTTCTCACCGAAGCCGATGATGGAGGTGAGGATGCGTTCCTCGTCAGGATTTAGGTGCTTGTTCTCACGCGTTTTCTGCATGATCCCGAGTTCATCGTAAATGCGATCGAAGCGGTCACGAATATCAGCGCGCTGCCGCGTGAGCGAGCCACTCTGGTCGAATAGCCAGACCACGAGGGTCGGCCGCTCCTCAGCGGCGAACAGAATTTCAGCAGTGATCTGGTCGACCGCGCCCTGGGCACCGGCGACGCCGACGCCGGTACTCCCTTTCACCGTTTCCAGCCGCTTTTGCGGGGCGACGGGTTGGCTGAAGATTTTGTTGACCATGATCTGCCCCAATTCGGTCGGCTGCAGGTCGATGGGGTTGGGGATGTCTGCGACCTCGGCGTATACGTCCGCCGAAGCTTCGGCCAGATCCAGTTCGGCCATGGCATCAACGCCAACCTCGGTCTGGGGCGTTTCGCTGACGACAATTTCCTCGATCACCTCCAGTTTCTCCTCGTACTGGGGCGGTGGGGAAACCACCACGACGGCGTTCTCATCGAACGGCTTGTGAAACTGGACGAGCGCCAGGGCCAAAAAGATGATGATATGGACCTGCATGCTGCCGATCATGGCGACCGTTTCATCGGAGTCCCAAAAGGCTTCGCGTTCGGACGGCAGCACCGGATCATCTCCAGAGGCGCCTGAAGTGCCAATAGCGTCTGAAGTGCCAATGGCGTCTGACTCGCCAGTGACGTCTGAAGTGCTCAATGAATCAGCCGAGGGTGCAGGCATATCGCTGAAGGGGGCCGGGAGGAGACGAAACGGAAGATGAGCGATGGGTGATCAAAGCTAGTGGGCTTAACATTGGAACGTTTTCTGCGATGATTTGTACTCTTGCCGAGTATATCCGAATCGATCGGGGGGCTCGTAAAAACGCGGAGAAAAAATTTGAACGGACGACTGATCGCGATTGGAGACATCCACGGCTACAACGTGCCGCTGCAGACGCTGCTGCAAGCGATTGCGCCGACCGAGAACGATATTATCGTGGCACTGGGTGACTACGTTGATCGCGGGCCTGACTCCAAGGGCGTGATCGATACCCTGATTCAATGGGGCCAAAAAACTCAGATTGTCGCGTTAATGGGCAACCATGAGGAGATGATGCTTGATGTCGTACGCGGTCTCGAGCCCCATCATGCCTGGCTAAAATTCGGCGGTATTGAAACTCTCGACAGCTATCATTTTAACGGTGATTTAGACTTCCTACCCCCCGAGCATCTAGAGTTTTTTGATTCGTTGGGCGATTATTTTGTCCATGACGACTTCTTTTTCACACATGCGGCCTACGATCCGCATCTGTCGCTCGAAGAACAGCCCGTCGATATGTTGCGATGGTATTCGCTGCGAGAGGGGATTCCCGAGCGACACATGAGCGGACGCGTCGCCGTCGTGGGGCATACCGCAAATCCAGACGCGCAGATCGTTGACGTGGGCCATTTGATCTGCTTGGACACCAAGTGCTACGGGGGCGGATTGCTGACGGCGATGGAATTGCCATCTAAACGGATTTGGCAGTCGACCCCTGAAGGTGTCCTGCTGTAGGCATGGGGCCTTGGGAAATTTCGTGAACAAAATTGGACGGTCGTCGCCATCTGCCATCAGAACGCCCACATTCCAGCAGGAATCTCTGCTCAGTTCGCTCGTTTGCCCGACAAAAAACACCGAACCAGGTGGCCCGTGGAGGCGTAGCGACCAAGCCCCATTTTAATGGCAATTTTACCCGTTCTGTTCCAGTTGCTTGGCTTTCACGCCCATGAAGACTCTCATTGCATGCCTGATCTTCGCCGCGATCGGGGTTGCGGTCGCGCTCACGATCAATGAACGCCGCTACGGTCATTACGAGCCCGCATTTGGGCCTATTAGCTACCGTGGCGACATTGACGCCAGCAATGCGATGGCAACACTCGAAAAAGAGTGGTCTAAGAAACTGCCCAAGGTAGAGTTGCCCGATGGACATACATTTGATTTCGGCGTGATGCGGCCGGACGAAAAAGGCGAGCACGTCTTTGTCGTCAAGAACGTCGGCGATGAATCCTTGGTGCTCAAAGTGGGCGCGTCGACATGTAAATGCACCGTCGGGGAACTGGGGGATGAGTCGCTCGAACCGGGCGAACAGACTGAAGTCACGATGAGCTGGACGGTACTGACAAGTGAGAACACGTTTGGCCAATCTGCGGAACTCCGCACCAATGACCCGAATAACATCGCCATTCGTTTTGAAATCAAGGGCACGGTTGTCCGAGACGTGAAGCTGTTCCCTGAAGAAGTCCTGCTCGGCGACGTTGCCGCAGGCGAAGATATCCCGTTCGACGTCAACGTGTTCAGCTTCATGGACGCCCCCATGGATGCTGGTGAAATCAAGATCATTGACGACCCGATCAACGAGCTCACCGATTTCGAAGTCACCCCGTTTGAACCGAGCGAACAAGATGGAATCAACGCAACCGCCTCTCAAGGATTCCACGTTCACGGCACCATTCATCCCGGACTTAAACAGGGTCCGATCACGTCCAGCGTGATGCTGACATTGCAGGCACAGTCAAGCGACGAGGCGTCTGCCGACGATAATGAGAACGCAGAGGCGACCGAGAGTCAGGGCGAAGGCGAGAGCTCCGTAGGAAAGCGAGCCGTCTACATTCCAGTCAGTGGTCGAATCGTAGGGGCGCTGAGCATGCTGCCCAATTCTCGCTTGAAGGGAGTTTCCGGCGGCGGATATGTGTTCGACTTTGGCATTTTAGGTAAGGACGATCCCCTGACCGCCAAAGCATTTGTGCGGCTGAAGGGGGCCGAGCATGCGGACGCGAAGCTATCCATCGGGGAAATAAAGCCAGCTGAGAACGTGGAAGCTAAACTTGGTGAGCCAATCCGCCAAGGCAATATGACGCTGTTCCCACTGGAATTGGAGCTCAAGCCAGGAACCGTAGCCATTGATCGTCTCGGAATGAACAAAGGGGATTACGGATCCGTGATGATCGAATCGGATGACCCACTCGTTCCCGCGCTGAAATTGATACTGAAATTTGCGTTGCCGGCGCGGTAGGCTAGGGAACATCTCCCATCGCACTGACCAAGGAAACTCATGCGCACCCCAGATTCACCCCGCTGCCAAGCCCCTCTGAGTTGCCGTCGGTTGCACCGAAGACGATGGTTGTTGCCGATATTGCTGCTGGGATTGACGGGTTGCTCACCCGCGGACATGACGACCTCGTCACGTTCAACACCCCGCAGCGAACCGCCCCTGCACGATCAGCCCAGCGATCAAGCTACTTCGGTATCCACGCAGCCGGGCGATGAGCAAACCGGAACCACCGAACTGGCTCCGCAACGTCCTGCGGAGAAACAGAAGCTCTCGGGAGTCGATCCTGCCCGGACCGGTGATGCAGAGCCTTCCCATGTTGCGCGAAAGCCTCCTGTGGGGGACACCGCCGAAAAAGCCTCACCTTCCAGCGATGGCTTATCGGGGCCGATCGACTACACCACGTGGCCCGTTCCCGACCTAACGTTATTCGTCACGGGTCAACAGCATGGCTACATCGAACCATGTGGATGCACCGGTTTGGAGAATCAGAAAGGCGGCGTGGCGAGGCGGATGACCTTTGCCACCCAGCTTCGCCAGTCCGGTTGGAAACTCGTGCCGATCGACGCGGGGAACTTAGTCCGACGATTTGGTCGCCAAGCTGAGATCAAATTCCATCGCTCACTCGAAGCACTCCGGGAGATGAAATACGATGCTGTCGGCTTTGGTCCCGACGATATGCGCATCGGCGTGGGCGACTTGATCCAAGAGGCAGCGGCCGAGACGCCGGAGGACGCACTCTACTGCTCCGCTAACGTGGTGCTGCTGGACCCTTCGCTCATGCAGAGCCACCGCATCATCGATCGCGACGGATTTCGGGTTGGCGTTACGAGCATTCTCGATCCCGCCTCGCTGACTTCCCCGCTGAGCGAGGATATCACGCTCAACGATCCGATCGTGTCGGCACGAACCGTGTTGGAAACGCTGAGAAACAACCATCTGAATTTCAAAGTGCTGACTTTCTATGGGAAGGAAGACACTGCGAAGCAATTGGCACGGCAAGTTCCTGGTTTTGATCTGATTGTTGTCGCCGGCGGCTATGGCGAACCGTCCTACCAACCCCAGACCATTGAAGGCACTGCCACCAAGTTGATATTGACGGGAGATAAGGGCATGTATGTTGGGTTGGTGGGTCTCTACAAAGACTCCCAGCTGCGTTACGCCCGCGTCCCGCTAGATGATTCCTTTGGCGATGCTCCAGAGATGCGTCAGCTGATGGCTGAGTACCAATCCCAGCTCCGAGACCTTGGTTTGGAAAACCTGGGTATTAAACCGATCCCACACCCCACGGGCGAAAAGTTTGTCGGGTCCGAAGCCTGCGGAGAATGCCACACCACCGCTTATGACATCTGGAAAGATTCGCCGCACTTCAATGCCACCGAGAGCCTGGTCCATCCTGGTGAGCGGGGAGACGTGCCGCGTCACTTTGATCCTGAGTGCATCTCGTGCCACGTCACTGGGTGGAACGCGCAAAACTATCATCCCTACGTTTCGGGATACCTGAATCTAGAGGTGGACAAGCATCTTCATGGCAATGGTTGCGAGAATTGCCACGGCCCAGGGGCATCGCACGCTGCCGTCGAGAATGGAGAGCTTGATGTCTCGGATGCGCGACGGGAGCAGCTTCGCAAGGCAATGAGGCTGCCGCTGGCCAAGGCGCGTGAGAAATGCATGGAATGCCATGACCTGGACAACAGCCCCGACTTCCACAAGGAAGACGCTTTCGAAGACTATTGGGCCGAGATCGAGCACTATGGGCTCGATTAGTTAGCGTCCTGCTATTCGCTCGCGGTCCGCTGTGTCGCTGACTGCACTCGATCGCAGTTCATTGGCAACCCCACTCTCGATCCATCTAGGGTGGCAATCGATACTTGCGCCGAATGGACGTACTAACTCGACTCACCGGCGAGGAAACCGCGCGTCTTCACGGTGATACGAAAATCAACCGCGAACTGCGGCCTCGATTGCAGCGACGTCAATCTTTTTCATCTGCATCATCGCATCGAAGGCGCGTTTGGCAGCAGCCGTGTCCGAGCCGGTAACCGCGCGGGTCAAGATGACCGGCGTGATCTGCCAGTTCACCCCCCATTGGTCTTTGCACCACCCGCACTGACTTTCCTCACCGCCATTGCCGACGATGGCATTCCAATAGCGATCGGTTTCGGCTTGGTCGGAAGTCGCGACTTGAAATGAGAACGCCCAATTGTGCTCCACACCAGGACCGCCGTTGAGCCCAAGGCATGGAATCCCCATCACCGTGAACTCAACAGTCAGCACATCGCCGTCTTTGCCAGCTGGATAGTTTCCCGGCGCTCGATGCACTGCGTCGACAGAGGAGTCAGGAAAAGTTTTGGCATAAAACTGTGCTGCGTCTTCCGCGTCGCCGTTGTACCACAAGCAGATTCTGTTGCTCGTCTTCTCGTCTCTTGAGCTCGGAGTGTGGGCAATAGCGGCATCGCGAGCAGCAATTTGATCGTTGAGCTCTGCAGCAACAGGACGAATCTCGAAGGGCCCCACTGCTACACCGGGATGTTTCGACATTAATGCTACTGCGTGATTCAAGTCACGAGCCTCGAGCAACAGCAACCCACCAAGCATTTCCTTGGTCTCGGCATAGGGTCCATCTGTCACTTCGACTGAACCGTTGTTCATTCGCAGCATCACTGCGTTGGGCGCCGATTGCAGTGCCTCGCCCCCGCGAAAGTGCCCACCCCGCCTCAACTCATCGTCATAGGCGAAACACTCTTCTAGCATACGCTGCCTGTCCACCTCAGACATCGCATCGTACTTCTTCTCGTCACTATATCCCATGCAAACAAACTTCATCATTCCGGCTCCTGTTGATTCTACGGTCCGACTCTCCGAGCGCGCATTGTCGTCGCTCGATAGTTAGTCGAACCACCGTCACTCCAATCGACACTGTCCGGAAAAAGCTTCCACAGCTAATCTATCCTAAGATCATCGGGCAACTCTGCGCAGCGTGCGGGATTCCAGCGACAGGCGCCTTTCGGCTCACCCCGACCGAGGTATTCCTAGGCAAAGCCAGCTTTATGCGGCAGTCTGGCAAGATCTCATCTCATGTCGTCTGGTACAGAATCGCCACGGCGGTATCTTTTCCAACATCGCGAATCCGATTTTTGATGCCTGAGGGGAAAGTGACCCATGACGAAATTGACGCAGCCCCTGAAGTGGCATGGCGGCAAATACTATCTGCGGAGCTGGATCATTGGTTTGATGCCGCCACACCTACACTATGTCGAGCCGTTTTTCGGTGGTGGCGGCATCCTTCTGGCTCGCGATCCGAATCGCGACTGGATGGCTGTCGGCGATGAGAAACTCACCGCTGCCGAAAAAGGAAGCAGTGAAGTCGTCAACGATCTGCACGGTGAACTAATCAATTTCTGGCGAGTGCTGCAATCGGCAGAGCACTTCGAAGCATTCCGGCAGCGAGTGGAGATGACCCCCTTCAGCGAAGATGAGTTTGATCAAGCAAAAGAGCTTTCGCCGGACGCGGGCGCTGCATCGGATCGATCACCACTCGAACGCGCGGTCCATTTTTTTATTCTGGCGCGGCAGTCCCGCCAAGGATTGATGAAAGACTTCGCGACGTTGTCGAGAAATCGCACCCGTGGTCGGGTGAACGAACAGGCCTCGGCATGGCTCAATGTGGTCCAGGGCTTACCCGATGTACATCAGCGACTAAAAGGCGTCGTGATCCTCAATCAAAACGCCGTGGGTGTCATTCGCAAGCAAGATGGTACGAAGACATTGTTTTATTGCGATCCGCCCTATGTTCACGAGACGCGTGCGACTACCGGTGAGTATGCATTTGAAATGACCCTCGTGGAACATGAGGAACTCCTTGAGACGCTTTCGGCAATCCAAGGAAAATTCATGTTGAGCGGATACCCGAGCGAGCTGTATACGAAATGGGAAAGAAAACATGGGTGGAATCGCCACGAGTTTCTGATCGACAATAAGGCTGCATCGGGGAAGGTAAAGGAGAAGAAAACCGAATGTCTATGGTGCAATTTTTAAGTACCATCGCCAGCCTGAAAGTGCTCGGTTGCCAATTCTCGCTGAGTCCTGGGACTTTTTTCCTACGCTCGCTCTGCCCACGATTGGACTGGCGTAAGCGTTTGGGGATGCCAACTTTCAGGATTCGATTCCAACCGAGATAACCTTTCGGCGTCACGTCAACATCTGAGCGTGTTTAGCTACTTCGTGAACTTGCGCCCCACCGCGTTACGAAATGCTGCATCGCGAAAGGGATCGTTAGTGGACTCCTGCCAGCTTTCCAGTGCCGCTTTTAGACGCGTTTCAATGTCCGCCGCTGCGGAATCGCCCGCGAGATTGACAAGTTCATGGGGATCGCTTGCCAAATCGAAAAGTTCCAGTGGAGGTGGCTCGCGAAGTTTTTGATACAACGGATGCGCAGGATGGTCGCTCGGCAGTTTTGCGACCTCACGGTTCGATGGGTCTCCGTCGACCGACACAATCGCGTTGCCGATGCTGCCAGGCAAACGATAAATCAGTTTGTACCGTCCGTCAGTAATCGCGCGCGTGGGATAGAACGATGACGCTCCATGAAAGTGGAACTCTCCCACCAATGTGTCACGCCAGGTTGACGTGGGATGTCGCTGCGCAACGGCGCGCAATGAGTTTCCTTGGACGATGGCGGGTGTTTCAACTCCAGCGGCATCAAATACGGTAGGCGCGATGTCGACAGCGCTGACTAGTTTCGGTGACACATGTGCGTCGCTCAGCCCCGGCCAGTCGAGCAGGAAAGGCACTCGTAAACCAGCTTCATAACACGTCGTTTTGCCTCGCGAGAATGGAGGCCCATGATCGCCTAAAAAAATCACCAGCGTTCGCTCGCGTTGACCGCTATTATCGAGCGATTTCAATAGCCGGCCAACAGCCGCGTCGACGCGCTGGACGCAGTTGTAGTAGCCCGCGATTCGTTTGCGTGTCACTGGCGTATCAACATCCTGCCAAGGCCAGGCCGTTACGTCATCGGGGGCGATGGGATCCGCCGGAATTCCCTTGACGACATCAGGGAACGCTGGTTGGCCTGGAGGCCTCTTTCCCATCACGTGGGGATCAAATACGTTGAACATCAAAAACCATGGCTGGTCGCTGGACTCCCGCCAAAAGTCTTCTGCCAACGCCACTTGGCGCACGACGTCACGACTTCCAAAACCTTCTTTGGTATGCACGTCGAGTGCAAATTCCTGTTCCGGATCCACGTGAAGTTTGCCGATCACGCCCGTGTAGTAGCCGTGACGTTTCAACACATTTGGGATTGATTGTTGAATGATTTCGGGGCGGACATGAAAACCCACGTCAGCGTTTGCCAACCCATACTGCCCGTTCGTGTGAGGATACGTGCCGGTCAACATCGCAGATCGGGAAGAGCTGCAGGACGCCTGAGCGACGTACGCCGTCTCGAATCGTACGCTGCGTTGTGCCAACGCATCTAAATGCGGCATCGCGACGGTGTTATCCCCATAGCAATTCAATTGCAGTCCTAGGTCGTCGGCGGTTATCAGCAGAATATTCATCCGCTCCCCGTCATCTCCGGTGACGGGTTGCAGGTATGGAGACGGCAACATCCCCGTTGCGAGGACTAAGATTATTGCTGCGCGAAGTACCATGATTGATCACTACCGAAGGAAAACGCCGCCAGAGTAGGGGCTGACCGGAAAACCAAACAATCCGTTTGGCCGGAAAACCAATCTAACCGAAAATGAGTGCCGATCCCATCTGACGGGCGGTTCCGTCTGCAGGTTCGCCACATCAGTACGACTCGTTGCGTTCCCGAATTGCAAATGCGATACGAGTGAATATATGAGTTCGAACTTCGAATCGCTCCCGCTGATAGCGACGGATCCTCTACAATACAACGTCCCCCTCAGCAATTGGGCGGGGAAGAGCCGCTCGCCGAACAACGGGCTGCGGAGCGTCTAGCGACACGCTTTGCTCGCCTGCCAGCTTCTAAAATAGTTGCGGTAGACCCATCACCGTACCGCACAGGGTTGGGCCGAACGCTATTCTCGTATGCCAATGGATTTAAGATGACAAAATCAATCAGCGTGTCACGCTTGGCAGTTCCGATCGTAACGTTGATCACCGCCGCAGCAATCTCCAGCGTTTGCAGTGCCCAGACGGCCGCCAACCCCCGCTGGATTGCTCCGCTCACTGCCACCGAATTGCAGGCCCAACTGCGATATGATGGGCCCCCGTTGGTCATCATCAGTGCCCATCGTGGAGGTCCGGGGCGAGGGCTTCCCGAAAATGCGATTGAAACGTTTGAGCATAGCCTACGCAACGAGCCCTCGATGATGGAGGTAGATCCCCGTCTGACGAAGGACGGCCAAATTGTGCTCCTTCATGATGCGACCCTTGACCGGACCACTACGGGGACTGGCTTAGTCAGAGACGCCACGCTGGAGGAACTTAAAAACCTGTATTTGAAGGATATCGACGGTACAGTTACGGAGTACCGAATTCCCACGCTTGACGAAGCAATCACATGGGCGCGAGGAAGAACAATTCTTGTGCTCGATCAGAAGGATGTTCCGCTCGATCTGCGAGTTCAGAAAATCATCGAGCACAATGCACAGGGGTTTGTGATGTTGATTGTCAACAATATCGCAGAGGCGAAGCGATGCCATCAACTTGACAAAAACATCTGTATGGAGGTCATGCTGGGTGATCGCAAGAAGCTCCAAGCATTTGAGACGTCTGGTGTGCCTTGGGGCAACATCCTCGCCTTCATTGGCCATCAACCTTCACATGACCAAGAGCTGATTCAGCGCATCCACGATGAGGGTGCGCGCTGCATGTCAGGCACATCTCGCAACCTTGATCAACAGATTGTAATTGATCGTGCCAGGCAACCAGCCGACCTTGAGGCGAGTTATCGTGAACTCTTGCAGATGGGCATTGACGTCATTGAGACCGACCGCCCCATTGAAGTCGGAACTATCTTGGCGAAAGCAGCTCCTACAAGCTGGCGCGAATCGACATTGGAAACAGTTCAGGTCGACCCTGATGCAGGCGGGTTTATCCTACATCCCTCGAGGAAGCGATACGTACCCTGGGGGCACAATTACGCTTCGGTCGACCTCATGGAGCGATTGGCCAACGACCCCGCCCGCGTGCAGCGAGAGTTCACCGAAATGCGTGCTGCTGGAACGACGGTGGCGCGCGTCCATCCAGAGATGCCGCGATTGATGAAAGGCCCCCAGGAAGCGGACCCCGAGGGACTCGCCCTGCTGAGACGGCTCTTGGGGATTGCTCAAGGGGCAGGCATTCACTTGATGATCACTGGGCTGGCTTGCTACCAAATCGACGACCGGATGGCTTGGTATGACTCTCTCGAGGAAGCCCAGCGTTGGGAAACCCAAGCCTTTTTCTGGCAAACCATTGCGCGAACGTGCGCCGACAGCCCAGCCGTATTCGCATACGACCTCGTCAACGAGCCAGGGGCAATCGGGACACCGGAAGAAGGCTGGTATTTAGGAAGAATGGGCTATGTAGAATTCTGTCAACGACTGAGTCTCGACGCCCAGGAGCGAAACGGTGATGAAATTTTTCGGCAGTGGACTCGGAAAATGGTGGCCGCTATTCGCTCGCAAGATCAGACACATTTGATCACGTTGGGCATGCTGCCATTTCCTGGCGTCTACAAGGTCGCCGCCGAGGAACTCGATTTCGTTTCGCCACACCTCTATCCCAAGACCGACAAGGTCGATGCAGAAATTGAACTCCTCAAAAAGTATGATTGGGGGAAGCCCATCGTGATTGGCGAGACATTTCCTTTGAGTTGCAGCGTTGATGACGAACGAGACTTCTTGCTAAAAAGCCACGGCATTGCCGACGGCTGGATCGGCCACTGGCCGGACGAATCTCCCACCGAACTGACAAGGCTTCAAGAGTCCGGCACAGCCACAATTCACAACGCCATCTGGCTGTCGTGGGTGAACCTATTCCGAGAACTGGGACCACAGATGGTAGGTGAAGAAACACCCTAATTCGCGGGCAGCTACGACGGCGCCTGTACCGCTTGCGACGAAATTCATCTCGGTGAGCGACAAAGCATTGTCGGCATTTCGTTGAAACCGCCCGTGGGAATGGTCGCTGATCGCCCCGCGATCACGATGGTGGATCGGCGGAGCGATCCACGACTTTCTGTAGACAGCCTAAGGCGAGCGTTCACCGTTTGGCGAGTGCTTTGCTCATCAGCGACGGAGCGATACGATCGCCGTACACTAGGGCTTTGCCAGCGAAACTCAGGATGACTTCTCGTCGACAGGCCTTGATGGCGGCCAGGGTAGAGTGGGCTACGCGATCGGGTGGCCAACTGCCGAAGCTTTTGGATTGTTGGTTGGCGTCAGTGCCAACGAGTGATTCGAAAAACTCACTTCGTGTCGTACTGGGGCTAACCAGCACCACGGCGATACCATGTGAACTGAGCTCGGCGCGGAGAGAATCTGTCCATCCGTGGAGCGCAAACTTACTGGCGCAGTACTCGCTCTTGTCCGGTACGGCGCAGTGCCCCAGCACACTGCCGATGTTACAGATCACTGGGGTGCAGCAGCGTTGGGACTGGTTCTCGGTGGAAGACTTCAAGAGGGGGATTGCGGCCCGGGTCCATTCCGTCGCGGCAAAAAAGTTGACTTCCATAATCTGTCGCATCCGCTGCGATTCCGCTTCGGCAAACGGGCCGATCCCGCCGATGCCCGCGTTGTTAACCAATAGGTCAAGTCGACCACCACCGAGTTTGAGTACCTGATTCATCGCGGCATCTCGGGTCTCTGCATCGGTAACATCGCCGACAATGGGGACGACGTTTCCATGTGCTGCCCGGGACACGATCTCGTCGAGACGGTCGCCCCGGCGCGCAACTGCAATCACGCGGCAGTTTTGGCTGGCCAACAACAAGGTCAGTTCGCGTCCGATTCCACTACTGGCGCCGGTCACGATGGCCAAGCTTCGATCCGCTCGCCAATGCCAGCGACGTTTTCGCCAGAACGCCCATGCGGCGATTGATGACCATGCCTCTGTCATCCGCCTCAAGCAACCTCGCTCGAGTGTGCGCTGGCTTGGTCACCTGTCGGCTCTTGCGTAGTGTCGTCTTCCACGGCATCGTGTTCGGCAGTACCTCCGTCGCCGCGAATCGTCAGCTGGGTAGGCACAACTCGAATTGCCGAGCGGTGGACTTCTCCCATGGCGCCCGCAGGCATTCGTACGCGGACGGTGACATGCGAATCATGAAAATCCCGTGATTCGACTTTACCCTTGGCAGATAAATATGCCAGCAGCTTGCCGTCATGATGTGCGACATCAATCTCCACGTCGAGGAACTCCTTTGCCAGCGCCGCACCCACAGCTTCGCAGAGCGGCGTGAGGCCCGTGTGCGTTTTCGCACTGACGGGAATGGCGTGGGGATAGCGATCAAGCACACGATTGAGCGTTCTCGGACCGTTGATCGAGTCGATCTTATTGAGCACGAGCAGGGTGTCTTTCTCTTCGATGCCGAGCTCTTCGAGAACTTGATAAACGGCAGTGATCTGCTCGAACACCTGAGGACTGCTGGCGTCGGCCACGTGCATCAACAAGTCGGCTTGCCGGGTCTCCTCCAACGTTGACTTGAAGCTGGCGACCAAGGAGTGAGGGAGATCTCGAATGAAGCCGACGGTGTCACTCAGCAGAACATGCCCCCAATTGGGCAGGTGCCAACGACGAGTTCGAGTTTCCAGAGTCGCAAACAACTTGTCTTCAGCGAGCACACCCGCACCGGTCAGTGCATTCATTAACGTGCTTTTACCCGCGTTGGTGTAACCGACCAATGAGATCGTTGGAATCTCATTACGACTGGCAACTTGCCGCTCCCGTCGCGACTCGACTTTCTCAAGTTCAACTTTTAGATCATGGATGCGTTTCTGGGCCAGTCGCCTGTCGACCTCGAGTTGTTTCTCACCGGGCCCTCGCATGCCCACGCCCATCGATTGTCGTGACAGGTGAGTCCACATCCGCTTCAGCCGGGGAAGCGAATACTCTAGCTGCGCCAATTCGACGGCCAGCCGCGATTCGTGGGTCCGCGCTCCCGCAGCAAAGATATCGAGAATCAATTCAGTCCGATCGATGACCTTCGCATGGGTCGCTTTCTCTAAATTGCGGACCTGCGCGGGCGACAAATCGTTATCAAAAAAGATGACATGCGCTTCATGCCGCTCGACCATTAAGCGGAGTTCTTCAACTTTACCCTTACCAAGATAAGTCGAATGATCAGGCGTCCCACGCCGCTGAGTCAGCTCGTCGACGACCTCCGTACCAGCCGTCGTCGCCAAACCGTGGAGTTCTTCCAACGGATCGTCATCGACGACCACATCAGGAAGAATGAGACGCGCCAGAATGCTGCGTTCGGGACCGTTGTCGACCAGCGAGATCAGGTCCGAAGAATTGTGTGGATGAGACACGAGGTGGATGGGGACTCCGGTTGGAGAGAATGATTAAAAAAGTGATTGAGTCCGTAGCCGTGCTCGGTGGGACACAGATCGCATTATCGCGGCCCTGCCCGACGCCGGGTGACGGTAGCTACAGAGACGCTTTCATGTTAACTCATTGACAGACAGTTTGTCGCGGGCAAAGGTTCGAAGATCAATCCGAGCTTAGCGATCGAAAGTCGACCGATTTCGCAATATGTGGTGGTAATGCTGGGCAAAACGATGCGATTCGTCGCGAACGTACTGCAATAGCCTTAGTGCAAAGGCGTTCTTACTCAATCGGAGCGGCTCGGGATTTCCAGGCCGAAATATCTCTTCGTCGCGTTTCGCGAGGGAAATCACGGTCGGTGGCGTGATTTGTTGATCTCGAAACGCTGCCATCGCAGCACTCAATTGCCCTTTCCCTCCGTCGATCAGCAAAATATCAGGGAATGCATCACCCGAATCGCTCAGGCGTCGGAATCGTCGTGACACGACCTCGTAAATGCTACGAAAATCGTCGACGCCTTTGACGTCCTGAATTTTGTATCGACGATAGCCTGGCTTGAACGGTAAGCCATCGATGAACTGGACCAGCGAAGCGACCGTTTCATTGCCACCGAGATGCGCAATGTCGACGCCCTCAATCACCCGCGGAGTTTCATTCAACCGCAGGACTTTCTTCAATCCCGCGAGTCCCTTTTTGGGATCGATATAAAAAACCTCCGGCTGAGCATGGGTATCGAGTTCACCACGTTCGGACAACCGCTCGAGCATTTGAATCTCGTCACGCAGCACCGCGGCTCGTTCGAACTCCAGTTCAGCACTGGCGGTCGCCATTTCCGCCTTCATGTCTTTGATCAGTTTCGTTTTGCCACCGTCGAGAAACGTTTGCAAGCGTTTAATATCGCGGCGATAGTCCTCCTTGCTGATACGAAAATTACAGGGGGCGGTGCACTGGTTGATGCTCGCTAGCAGGCACGGGCGAAACCATTTCCATTTCTCGTCCGATTCGCTGATGTCGAGCGTGCAGGTGCGAAATTTAAAAATCCGCTGCATCACCTGGATCGCCCCCCGCAACGCCCCGGCACTGGTAAACGGTCCGTACAGTTTCACGCCCGACGTTTTCGGTTCGCGTGTGACCTCGACGCGCGGAAACTCTTCGCGTGTCGTGATCATCAGGTAGGGGAATGATTTATCGTCTTTGAGGTCTTTGTTGTTCCGAGGCTGGATGTCTTTAATCAGCCTCGACTCCATCAGCAACGCGTCGACCTCGCTCTCGCACTGGACGAAGTCGATGTCCGCAATATCGGGAATCCAGCTGGCTGTGCGAGCATCCACCTCGGCGGCTTTGAGAAAATAGCTACCCGCGCGGTTGCGAAGATTCTTTGCTTTGCCAACGTAGATCACGACCCCGGCAGCGTCCTTCATCAAATAGACACCAGGCTCGTTGGGAAACGTTTTTACCTTCGCCGCCGCGTGCGCATGCCCCTTGAACTCGAAGGTGGCAGCGGACTCGGGAGGCTCAGCGGCAGGTTCAGGGGATGAAGGGTCGTTCAGGCGTCCGTCCGTGGGTGAGGGGTCATGGTGGATTTCTGGGACAAGTCATCGTCACAGCAGATGCGATTGTACCACTCCAGCCATACTTTTGGGAAATCGATTTTACCGCCAGAGCGGACGCCCGATTTGGCTTGCCGGTCCCCCCGCACGCGCCGTCGTTGCCCCCATGAGCATGCGCGGAGTTCGCACGCGTCCTCTGAATCACGCCGCAGATCAGGATTCGCCTTTTCCAACATGATTATTTCTTAGGAAAAAACCATTCGCACTACGCCACTGTTGACTACTTGAAACTATCTACGACATGAGAAAACTGGGAGCGTGGAATGGGACTGAGGCGAAGCACCTGTGGCCATGAAATGACCATGGGGTTGCGAGTGCCTCCAAAATACGAGGCGGTGTGCTTGGTGCCTTTGAATGGCGTGCTGCCCGCCCAAGCTCAGCCGGCATGATACATGTTGTCGACTGCACAGGCGGCAAAGTAGTGTTCCAGCATGCGAGCGCAGAATGGCAGATTGCCCGTAAGCGTTGGGCAACAGGGGACGACTCGCGTGCGAATGAACGAGTATGAGGCAGCGATGCCAATCAGGCAGCGACATCACCGGGCGTCGCCTGAATCTCGCTCATGCCGCGCTGATTTGGCCGTCCTCGCTGACATCCTCGAAGCGGATCGAGACCTGTTTGCTGACACCGGACTCTTGCATGGTAACGCCATACAAAGTGGTTGCTGCGGTCATCGTTTTTTTGCTGTGAGTGACGACGACGAATTTGGATTGATCGAGAAACTCATTGAGCACGGTCACGAATCGGCCAATGTTGGCTTCATCGAAAGGCGCGTCGACTTCGTCGAGGACACAGAACGGACTGGGGCGGTACTGGAAGATGGACATCAGCAGCGCGACCGCGGTCAGGGCCTTCTCACCACCGGAAAGAAGCGAGTTACTGAAACTGGGTTTGCCGGGCGGGGTGGCGACAATTTCCACACCGGCTTCGAGCGGGTCGTCGCACTCTTCCAGCACCAAATCCGCATGTCCACCGCCGAATGACTTTCGATAGAGCTTTTGAAAGTTTTGCCGGATCGCTTCGAGCGTATCAAGGAACAAGCGTCGCGAGTCCGCGTTGATCCGCGCGATCACTCGTTGGAGGGAATCCTTGGCCGCGGTCAGGTCTTGGTATTGCCCATGCAGCTCATCATAGCGAACCTGCAGCTCATTGAGCTCTTCGAGAGCTTCCATATTGACCGATCCGACATTTTGGACTGCTGTGCGAAGTTTGCTGATTTCCGCATCGACCTCGTCGCGGTCCTCGATTTCAGCGAGTTCTTCGGGCGGCTCGTCATTTCGCAGATCGATGCTGTAGTCTTCGGCAATTCGCTCAGCGAGCGTCGTGCGTTTGAGTTCCGCAGCATCGCGTGCCGAGGAAATCGATGCCATGGCTTCCGTGGCCGCGGTCGCGGCCTTTGCGCCAGCCTGCGATTTCGCTTGCACGGACTTCGCCACAGCACGCTGTGATGCGGCGCGGTGAGCGAACTGGCGAAGTTGTTCGTCGACGGCCTCCATGGCAATCAATCGTTCGGCCAAACGATCGTCTGCGCCAACGATGCTGGCTTCCACTTGGGCAAGGCGCGACCGAGTGTGCGCGATCGCGTCGCGTAATTCCTGTTTGGCTGCCTCACGTTGAGTCTGGTCTCGGCGTGCTACCTCGGCAGCCGTCGCGAGCGATTCCACCTGTTGTTCTAACCTTGCCGATTCGACCGACACGTTCATCGCTTCGCTCTGCACGGCTTGCAATTCCGCAGTCGCATCACTCAGTTCCGATTCAATTGCTGAGCGTTGCTGTTCGAGCTGATCGATAGCCGATTTCCCCTCGTCAATGGCCGCCTGCAGTTTGCTGTCTTGCTGCTTGGCGAGGTCGTGGGACTGTTGGTGTTCGCGACTGGCGATGCTGAATTGATCGACTGACGCCTGCCTCGCGGCCAACCGCTCAGCCACGTGATGGCTGCGAGCCTCCGCAGCGGCATGAGCGGTGATCCAATTGCGTTGAGCCTGTTCGTGACGACCGAATTCGGCTGCATGCTCGTCAATCTCACCGGCCAGACGAGCGAGTTCCTTTTCGCCTTCGTTGATCTGGAATCCGTAGTGCTGCATCTCCGACCGCGCTGCTTGCAGCTCGCTGCGGCGACTGATGAGCCCACTTTCGCCACCGGGAGGGCCGAGGACGCATGATCCATCGTTATCGAGCAGGTCGCCGGAAGCCGTGACGAATCGCAGGCCAGCCCCTGAGAGTTTTCGAAGTCCCATGGCGGTCGTGATGGAATCGACCAGCCAAGTGTTTCCCAGTAGGTGACGGACCAGTGGCTGCAGATCGGCATGGCACTCGACCATGCGATCTGCCCGTCCAATCACTCCTGCGAGCCCATCGAGCCGAATCTGATCGCCGGGGCGGCGGTTGGGCAATTCATCCAAGCGGATGATCCCCACTCGGCTGGGAACCTGTAGCTCACCTGCAGCGATGGCGTCGTGGATCGCCGCACCACGCACGATCACGTATTGGCTGCGCGGGCCCAGGGCGGCATCAATCAGCATAGCAACCTGTCGATCGACGTCAAAACACTCTGCGACCAGACCGACCAACTGGCTGCGGAGTGGACCTTCCGGCAATGTCAAAATTTCACGCACACCGCCGCTGACCCCATCGTGCCGTGCTTCGAGCTCACCGAGCACCTTGGCACGTTCCGTGATCCCTTGCAGGCGAATCTTCAGCGACCCGACTTCATCCCGCCGCCGTTCGAACACGCGGCGAGTTTCGGCAAGTTTCGCGTCTGCGATCTCGACGTGTTTTTGGGATGTGGCGATTTCAGCAACGAGCTGGGCTACTTGAGCATTGGCAGCTTCGTATTCTTCCTGGGCAGCACACAGGTTTTCCTGGGCAACCTCAAGGCTTCGCTGTGTTTCAGCGATTGCCCGTTTGGCCTCGACGATCTGCTGGGAGACTCTCTGACGGTTAGCCTCGTGATCAGCAACGCGTCTGACCGACGCCAAGTGCTCTCGCTGCAACTCGTCACGCCGATCCGCGATGGCATGGACTTGGCTTTGGAAGCGATCACGATCGGCGGTAATCTGTTGCTTCTTCGCGAGCACCTCAGCAGCTTGGGTTTGGGCGAGCTCCCAGTCTGAAATGGCTTTCTGCAGATCGGCGGTCGCATTTCCGGATGCCGTGCGAGTGACTCGCAAGCGGCGGTAATGACTGGCGAGCGCTCGTCGCTGCTCGACGAACGTGGTCTGGTCTGATTCGCGGCGGCCTTGCAGTCGCGCAACTTCGCCGGACAGTTCGCCGCGCGTCCGCTCCGCATCACGAGCTTCGTCGGCAATCGCCTGTAGCCCCTGTTCGGCGGTTTGACGCTGTTCCTCGAGCGACTCGCGTTCCGCCTCCAGGCGGGTATGCTCAGCTGTGGCGTCGGTCAATCGCTGCTGTGCCGATTTCAATTCATCGCACAACGCCAGCCAATCGGTCCAGGCGACGACGGTACGTAGTTCTTTGAGGCGATCACTCGCCTGGCGGTATCGTTCCGCTTTTCCAGCCTGGCTTTTGAGCGTCTTCAGGCGCGTGGCAACTTCATCGACGATGTCTCCCAGTCGCGTCAGGTTCTGTTGGACGCGGGCCAATCGCCGCTCCGCCTCCACTTTTTTTGCCTTGAAGCGGCTGATGCCGGCGGCTTCTTCGAAAATCGCGCGGCGGTCCTTCGCATTCGCCTGCAGCATCCGATCGACTTTGCCCTGCTCGATGAGGCTGTAGGCGTCAATGCCGATCCCGGTACCGCGAATCAACGCACGGATATCTTTCAACCGGACCGCTTGGTTGTTGATCAGGTACTCGCCTTCACCGCTGCGATATACGCGGCGTGTAACGTGGACCTCGGGGGCGTCCACAGGGAGTTCGCCGCCCGTATTATCGAAGATGATGGTCGCCTCAGCGGCACCGGCGGGGCCACGCGTCTGCGATCCTTTGAAGATCACGTCGGACATGTCTTTCCCACGCAAACTTTTTGCGCTCTGGCTCCCCAGCACCCACTTCATGGCATCGACGATGTTCGATTTCCCGGACCCATTGGGCCCAACCACGACGGTGATCCCATCAGGAAAATCAAAGCGGGTTCGATCCGCAAAACTCTTGAATCCGGCCAGCTCGAGCGCTTTGAGCATAAATAAGAGGCAGCAGGCCGAGAGTGGAAGAATTGGAAATCACGGAAACTGCTGTCAGATTAGCCAAATTCCTCGGAAAATCCTAGATCAGCACAGCGATCAGGCAAATCAGCACGATCAAGATTCCAATCAACATTTTGCCAACCGTGCCTGTTGTTCGTCCCCAAAATGCGGCGTGGCCGATCCGCCAATTCTCTCGCCAAGGCTTCCCATCCTGCCATTCCGCCAGCATGGCCCCAGCAGTGGCGCCCAATCCCCCAAACAATAACGCAGCGAGGACTGGGCCGATCACCGGGATGGGTAGACCAATGATGCCACCTGCGATCGCACCCATCATGGAACCACCGATGGCCATGATGGTCCCCCGTCGACTAGCCCCGGCGCGACTTGCACCGACCGCTCCAGCAGCGAACTCAACGATTTCGCCCAGAATCGCCGCTAAAAATGCTAGGCCCAACGGCACCAGGCCGAGCTGACCTCGGCCCGATTCGGGTCCTAGCCAGGCGTAGACTCCCATCGCCAAAACCGCCAGCCAATTGCCAGGCAAGGCGATCAAATTGAGCAACCATGCTCCCAGACAGATCAGGACCAGTACGGTAGCGATCAGAAACGTCCCCCCCGATGTAACCACAGGCCTGGCAGATTCCTGCAATTGCAATAACCACCCCGGATCGGGCGCGGGATCCGAAACGCTCTCGGCGATCAACTGTGTCGCCACCCCCGCCATGAGATTGTGAAGAAAATCGGTTGGTTCGATCATGGTTCCATGAAGTCTCTCGTTGCGGGTGAACCCGATTTCACCGAATACCGTCTCAAATGAACAAAAGTATTGGCGAGGTGTTTCGGACAGCTTTTTAACAATCCGCCTCTCGATGTGGAACGGCGCCGTGCCTGCCGCTAATATGGACGCAACGAATACGTGATCCCAATTTCGCTAGGCGAGAGGAAAGCAGTATCCATGAACGCAAGGGTTTTAGATACCAATGTGCTCGTTTTGAATCGGTTCTACATGCCGATTCGAGTAGTCAACGTGCGTCGTGCGATGACGCTACTGTACCGCGACTGCGCCGAGGTGATCGATTGCGATGACGGCCAGTACGTCAGTTACGACTTCGACTCCTGGTGCGAACTGAGCCAATTGGCTTCGCTGGACAAGCACCCCGGCGAGGAGTTCTTGCAAGCGGTCGAATTCGAAATCAAAGTCCCTCGAATTGCGCGCTTGACGCGATTCGATCGGATGCCAGTGCAGACAGTGCGATTCAATCGACGTAACCTGTTCGCGCGAGATGAATATCGCTGCCAATACTGCGGCAAGACCGAACCGCTGGCGAAACTGAGCCTAGACCATGTGGTGCCTCGCTCTCATGGCGGAGCGACAACGTGGGAGAACATCGTGTGCAGTTGCCTGCGGTGCAATAGCCGCAAAGGTGGTCGAACTCCGCAACAGGCTCACATGAAATTGCTATCGCACCCGGCCAAGCCACGCTTCAACCCGCTGATGACTTTGTCATGTGACGACCCACGCTACGAATCATGGAAGACATTTCTATAGATCTGGACTAGGCCTTAAACTGGGCTCTGCCATCCTGGCCGTGAGGACGGCATCGAATTGTCAGGGTGGTTGATTGCTGTACAAGCTCGGTCTTAATTTGCTGCGGCTCGGATCCGATCGGCTCGCTGTCGGGGTGTCTCTCCCTGCGCCAGCGACAGCTGACCTTGGCGACGGGTAAGACTTTGGTATTCAAAACTGCTGGTTTCTGCCCTCACCCCCGGGGAAGAGGGCGGTTCGTCTTCAAACCGGGTTATCGCAGGCAGGTATAATGGGGTGAGTTGGCAATCGCTAAACCGCCGGGCTGTCAATTCTGTTTCGCCTGCGGTAACCGTATGGAGGATGGCTGCACTTCCTCGGCACCGCAATGTTAGCAGGGTTCTAGCACGATCACACAGCGCACACTCCGCCAGACACGCATGCGGCCCGGCAACGACAGTCGAATGCAGAAGTCTCTCATCGATACGCGTCTCTCTCTTTTTCAAAACACCATGACTCATCCCAATCCAAGTACGAATCGTTTGCCGGGATTTTCGCGGCGTCAAGCAATCACCGCCGCAGCAGGGGCGACTCTCACGCTCGCTGGACGCCACGTCGCCCATGCTGATGATCCGCAAGACGGCGGCTCGTATGCCAGCAAGCGGCCTCCAATCGATCAACGCAAGTTCACCAGTCCCTCCGTCGAAGCGACGATTACAAAAGTGAAAGCAGACATCGCGGACGAGCAGTTGGGATGGCTATTCGAAAACTGCTATCCCAATACGCTCGACACCACGGTTGATTACGAAGAGGTCGATGGCGAGCCCGATGCCTTCATCATCACTGGAGATATTGACGCGATGTGGTTGCGGGATTCCACCGCACAAGTATGGCCATACCTACCTTACATGAAATCGGACAAGCAGCTGACGCGGTTGGTCAGAGGCCTCATTCACCGTCAGAATTTGTGCATTCTCTTAGATCCCTACGCCAACGCCTTCTACAAAGATTTGACGCAGCCGTCTCATTGGGCCAGTGACCGACCGTCACCCATCCCCGGCGTGCACGAGCGGAAGTGGGAAATCGATTCGCTCTGCTACCCCATCCGTTTAGCCAATGCCTATTTTGAGCGGACCGGCGACAGCTCGATCTTCAACGAAGAGTGGCAGACTGCGATGCATTTGGTGGTAAAAACTTTCCGCACCGAGCAGCGTAAAGATGGCACGACACCCTACCGCTTCGTTCGCGAGACGAGTCGGATGCTCGATGCGCCGCCGTTCGATGGCACGGGACGCCCGATCAACCCCGTCGGATTGATTGTCTCCGGGTTTCGCCCCAGCGACGACAGCACGTTGTACCCGTTTCTGATTCCGTCGAATCTATTCGCCATCCAATCGCTGCGTCAACTCGCCAAGATCTCCTCCGCACAAGTTAACGATCAAGAGTTTGCAGCAGAGTGCACGAGCCTTGCCGACGAAGTCCAAACTGCAATCGATAAGTATGCTGTTGCTGAGCACATGGACTATGGACAGATCTATGCCTACGAAGTCGACGGATTTGGCAACGCGGCCTTCTGGGATGACGCTAACGTCCCCAGCTTGATGTCGTTAGCCTACTTAGGAATCCACCAGCCGCACGACCCGCTGTACCAACGGACGCGGCGTTTTTTGCTCAGTCAGCACAATCCATATTATTTACAAGGCTCCGCAGCATCTGGGCAAGCGAGCCCGCATACAGGCAAAGATGCCATCTGGCCGATGGGGATCATCTTGCGAGCACTGTCGAGCACGTCCCCAGAAGAAATCTTGGAATGTGTCACGATGCTCCGGAACACTCACGCCGGAACAGGCTTCATGCACGAATCTTTCAACAAAGACAATCCCGCTGATTACAGTCGCGACTGGTTCGCGTGGGCCAATACTCTCTTCGGCGAACTGATTGTCAAAATTCACCATCAGCATCCGGAGATTCTTTCACACCGATTCAGCGACTAGCGCACTCCCGGCTCACGCCGAGACTTGGAGTTTTCGCAGCGAAACGTTGCAAGAGTTTCGACAGCGCGGCCTCACCGATCGGAGATCCGAAGTCTGAACGACGCTGGCAACGGATAAGACGAGCGGCGTTTTCGTAATCGATTCCAGCGTAACGTGCCTCGCAGCGGTCGATTTACCTGGTAGAATCCCCACGGCCGTCCTTCGAATGGAAGCGATTCCTCCCCTGTCTGCCGGCGGAACGCTCGCTGGCGATGGTAGCAGATCACGTCGATGGCACGGCATCTGGCTCATCTACTTCTCGTCGGAAAGATTCCATGGAACCCGCAAGCACGACGCCGGATTATCGGCGTCCGTTCATCACGATTACGATGTTGTTCTTCTTGTGGGGCTTCATCACCGTCATGAACGACGTGTTGATCCCATATCTTAAAAACAGCTTCCAGCTCAGCTATTTCCAAGCAGGCTTGGTGCAGTTCGCATTCTTTGGAGCATTCTTTTTCGTCTCGCTGCTCTATTACTTTATATCGCTGTCGCAAGGGGATCCGATCAATCGTATCGGATACAAAAAAAGTATCATCGTGGCGTTGTTGGTTTGTGGTGCCGGTTGCGCTATGTTTTATCCGGCAGCTGAATTTCGGCAGTACGGTTTGTTTTTGGCGGCACTCTTCATGTTGGCAACTGGGGTGACCTTGTTGCAAATAGCAGCGAACCCTTATGCGGCGATTTTGGGAAAACCGGAAACAGCATCGAGCCGGTTGAACTTGGCTCAGGGAGTCAATTCCATGGGAACAACGCTCGCGCCGATCGCGGGAGGTCTGCTGCTCTACAAAGTATTTGCAGAGGATGGCCAGGTCACCATCGATTCGATCAAGATGCCTTACCTCATCTATGGCTCGATGTTCCTCATCCTCGCGATCATCGTGTGGTTTAGTCATCTGCCGCGGGTCGCCAACGAAGAGAAGTTAGCGAAGGGGCTCGGGGCACTGCGTTTCCCACATCTACGCTACGGGATGGTGGCAATCTTCATGTATGTCGGTGGCGAAGTCGCGATCGGCAGCTATCTCATCAACTTCATGATGGACGAGGGCATCATGGGATTAGCGGAAGCGGACGCCAGCATCTACCTTGCTTACTATTGGGGCGGAGCGATGATCGGGCGGTTATGCGGTGCGATTTCGCTCAGTGAGATCGCCAATCAGAGCACGAAGTACTTCTATATGGCCGCGACCGGGATCGCGGTATTCTTCCTCGTCTATCTCGTTACGGCGATTCGAATCGACGACGGGGTATTCTCGATGAAGTTCATGACACCGCAGCAGATCGCACCTTACTTTTTGTTGATCGCATTGAACTTTGTGGCATTCGTGTTTGGGCGAGGCCACGCCGCCCGCGTGCTCGGAGTATTCTCGCTCGGCATGATCACGTTGTTGTGTATCGCCGCCTTTACGGGAGGCTCAGTCGCGTTCTGGGCCGCTCTCGGCACCGGCCTATTCAACTCGATTATGTGGTCGAATATCTTCACGCTGTCCATCAAAGACCTAAAGCAGTACACGTCCCAAGGCTCCTCCCTGCTCGTGATGATGATTGTTGGAGGTGCGATCGTACCACTCGTGATGGGCGCGGCTGCGGATCACTACGGAATTCAGCTGGCCTTCGCTGTGCCCATTATCAACTATGCCTACATCGCGTTCTTCGGATTCGCCGGGCACAAGGTGCAACCGATGGATGCCGTCGCATGAGGTATCAGCACGACGAACGGGTTGTATTGACCCTGGACGCCGGAGGTACAAACTTTGTATTCTCCGCGATTGCCGCGAACCGTGAAGTCATTGAGCCGGTCCGATTACCCGCCGAAACCCAAGTGCTCTCACGTAGTCTGGAAACCATTGAATCGGGTTTCCGGCAGGTCATGGACGCTCTCGACAGTCCTCCGGTGGCGATCAGTTTCGCGTTCCCTGGTCCAGCTGACTATCCCAATGGCATTATCGACAACGTCGGCAATCTGCCTGCTTTTGCCGGTGGTGTCGCGCTAGGCCCCTACTTGGAAGAACGTTTCGGACTGCCGACCTTTATTAACAACGATGGCGACCTCTTTGCGTACGGTGAGGCCATCGCTGGTCTGTTGCCCCAGGTCAATGAACTGCTCGCAGACGCCGGGAGTCCCAAACGCTACCAAACACTCTTTGCGATTACTCTCGGCACTGGACTGGGTGGCGGGTTGGTGCATCGTGGTGAGCTGTTCATCGGTGACAATTCGAACGCCTCTGAGATTTGGTTGCTACGGAATAAGCTTCGTACGGAGTCCTTCGCGGAGGAGGGCGCTTGCATTCGCTCCGTTCGGCGCAGTTACGCAGAAGCCGCCGGGATCCCGCTGGAAGATTCACCCTCACCACAAGAGATCGAGTCGATTGCCCGCGGCGTCTCTGCCGGTAACCAAAAGGCGGCGACCTGCGCCTTCGCAAAACTTGGTGAAGTTGTCGGCGATGCCCTCGCCAACGCGATCACCTTACTCGATGGTTTGATCGTGATCGGCGGTGGAATTTCAGCTGCCCATGGTGTTTTTATGCAACCGCTGATTGACGAGATGCAGAGCACGATCGCCACCTACGACGGCACCCCCATGCGGCGCATCGTCCAGCAAGTCTTCAATTTGGAGTCGCCTGAACAGTCCCGGGCGTTTGTCGCGGGCGCGACCAAGACGATCTTGGTTCCCGGTACCACCCGCGAGATTTCATACGACCCCATGAAGCGGATCGGGATCGGCACCACCGTCCTGGGAACGAGCAAGGCGGTGGGGATTGGCGCCTATGCGTTCGCTTTACATCACATCGACAGCTGAGGACTCCAGCCTTCCGCGTAGTCGCGTCCCCACATCCTTTGAGCGTCAGGATGGTCCTGGGGTTTACCCGTGGCCGGATCGATGTGAAGTGTCGAACTGGTGCGGTACGCGATATTACCGAGATGGCATAACAGGGTACTGCGATGGGCTTCCGCGATGTCCGCATTGGGCAGTCGCCCGGAGTGAATACAGTCGATGAACTCTGCAATATGTGCGGTGTCGCCGCCCGCGTCGCTGACCGTTTCAATCTCCTTGTTGTGATCGTCGAACAGCGTGTAGCCGGTTCCAAGCACGACGAGCGTACCTTCGGAACCGTGGAAACTGACGCCAACTTGGTCGTCGTAGGGTCCCATTGGCGACCAACTGATGCCCTCCCACGTGATCGTCTTCGCCTCGGGGAAGTCGTACGTCACCATCATCGTGTCTGGTGTTTCCTGATCGTCATCGTGGCGGTACTTGCCCCCACCAGCGTTGACACGATTGGGATAGGTTACTTGTAGTCCCCAGCGAGCCAGGTCGAGCATGTGGATGCCATTGTTGCCGAGCTCACCATTGCCGTACGGCCATTTCCAATGCCAGTTGTAATGAACAAGATTGTCGACATAGGGCTGCCGAGGCGCCGGTCCCTGCCACAATTCCCAGTCGAGCCATTGCGGCACACTGGTTTGCTTTCCGATACCAATCGACGCCCGGCGATTGTTGTACCAAGTGCGGGCGTACGAGACTTTACCAATGCGACCGGACTGCACCATTTCGATGCCCTGGATGATCGCAGGCCAGCTGCGACGCTGAGATCCCATCATCACGGTTCGGTTATGTTTGCGGGCTGCTTCGACGGCCCACTCTCCTTCTTGCGCTGTATGACTGCAGGGTTTTTCGACGTAGACATGTTTGCCTGCGGCACAGCCCATAATCGTCGCGGGAGCGTGCCAGTGGTTTGGAGTTGCGACCACGATGGCATCGATGTCCGAGCGGTCGAGCACTTTGCGAATATCCGTGGCAGTATCGGGCCGCTGCTTGGATAGACCTTCCACCATCGCAGCCGCTTTCTCACCAGCGCGTGAATCGACGTCACACACACACACGACATCCGCATCGGGATTGGCGATAAAGCCCTTGGCGAGTGCCGAGCCTCGGTTGTTGACACCGATGATAGCAACGCGTTGTTTCTCGCCCGACGTGGCCGCTGAGCTTGACTCCGAGCGAGTCGATGTGTCGGCAACGGCTCGTCGGCTAAGCAGGGAGGCGCCAATGGCGACACCACCTTGAAGGAATAATCGGCGATCACGCTGGTGTTGTTGATGAAGGGACATCGTTTGTCTTTCAGAGCGGGGGAAGGGGCGAGAGGTGAGACGGTGGGGAGGGAAGGCGACGATTCACTGCGCCGGTTGGATTAAGTACGCGATCAGGTCCGCCATTGATTGGATGTCAATGACCGCTTCGAGACCCTCGGGCATGAACGATCTACCTGAATTGCGAAGCTCTTCAATATCGATGCGCAACAGGGTCTCGAGTGAATTGTCAGGCTGACGTAGTGTGACGCTGGTCGCACCTTCGTCAACAATCATCCCAGCGACGATCCGATCGTCCGCAGTCAACGCAATGTAGTTGATGAATTGAGGATTGACTTCACGGTTTGGATCCATGACCGAGGTGAGGAGAGTCTCTGCTCCTCGGGTCGCAATGGCGGCTAGGTTGGGACCGAGTTCATGGCCGACATCATCCACTCGATGACAACTGCTACAGTGCTGTTTGAATAAATCTCGGCCTCGCCGAGCATCTCCCTCCTGGTTCAAGGCCGGTTGGTAGCGGGCGATGACGAGTTCCCGTTCAGCAATCTCCTCCGGCGTGCGAGCGGCCGCGTCGCTGAGATTCCCACCACTTGATGGCAGCGAATCCATCTGGGGGTGCCGCGCCCGGGCGTCGATTTGGGAGTGAAGTTGTTTGAGAAATTCCTCGCCAACCTGCTCGGTCAGTCCAGGGTCAGACTGCAGGATGCTGGCGAGGGATTCCGCAGCATCTCCCACCGCGGTCTGCACTGAGGCTTGGATCCACCGATCGGCTGGATCGCGGCGCAAGATGGCAGCGAGTCCCGCGACGCGCTGCTTGCGTATAGCACTACCGAGTGCGAATGCGAGCTCGTAACGAACCTCCATCGCAGGATCGGACGCCAACTCCAAGAGCCGTTCTTGAATCGCCGGTGTGGGCTGCATCGTGGTCGATAATCGCACGGCGTGCCGACGGACGTGGGCCTCGTCGTCACTCAGAGCTGCGAGCAATACATCAGCCGTTAATTGTTTCATCCCATCGAGCGCATACACCGCGTGCATGCGTCCCAACGCCGAAGTCGCATCCCGCACAATTGCCACGAGCACTGGAATCGCCGCCGGATCCTGGCGTTCGTAGAGCAAGCGTGAGGCGGTCTCGCGATGCCATGCGTTGTCGTGGGCGAGCAACGAACACAGTTCTCGGGTCTCAGCCTGAGTTAGATCGTCGACTTTCCGAGGTCGGAATTCATCAGGCACAATTCGGTACAACCGGCCGCGATCACGGCCCGATGTGAGATCGAGATGTTTCTTAATCTCCGTCGGAAGTGATGCGGGGTGCTCGATGACCTCACGGTACATGTCGATGACATGCAGCGAACCATCGGGAGCATTCGCAAACTGAGCCGGACGAAACCAATTATCTGTCGACCGGACAAACTCGTCATGGTCGTCCATACGACGAGCGACGAATTCCAAACCATTCTTGTCGAGTCGTTTGCGATGAATCAGGTTACTGCCCACATCACCTACGATCGCTGTTCCTTTCCACTGTGTCGGCCACGCGTCGCCGCGATAAATCGTCACTCCGCTGGCACCGGTGAAGTAGCCCGCCGCCCGCCCGCCGCCTTCAATGGGCCCCTTGGCCAATCCGGAGACTCGCAACCGTGTGCGCACCTGCCGCCAAGGTTCGACAGGACTGGCGCGAAACACCTCGGCTTGCGGCCCATCAGCGGCGATTGAGATTCGCGCTGGTGGCGGCGAGTAGTACGGGTTGGCAGCCACATCCTGGTCGCGATACATCACCTGTTGGATATGGTCACTATTGGAGGAAACGAACTTGTTACCCCAATCATCAAAACAGGTTCCATGCTGAGCGGCGCCGCTGGTCGGTTCAAACTGATACGTCTTTGGATTCAGCGATAAATCGCGACCACGAATGTTGATCGCCGCACTGTCGCTGGCAGCGTGCGGGTTGCGAATCTCGCCGCCGACGCTACTGCAGGCAATATGAATGCGATTGTCTAACCCCCAGCGAAAGGAATTAAGTAGGCCTTGCACGTTCGACGTTCCAAATCCAGTCAACACGAGCTGTTTAACATCAGCGACGCCGTCGTCATCGGTATCCTTGAAGTACCACACATCCGGCGCATCGCCAACGAACACTCCGCCGTCGTATGGAAATACAGCCGTCGGCCATAACAGGCCATCAGCGAACGTGGTTCGTTGATCGTAAACTCCGTCACCGTCCAAATCTGTGAGACGCGCGATTCGGGAAAGACCAGCCTCACGGTCCTCGCTGTAACCACGCATTTCACAAACAAAGAGAGCCCCACTCGCGTCCCACTCCATCGCCACAGGGCTGGTGACGAGGGGTTCGGACGCGATCAATTGAACTTGAAAACCCTCGGCAACGTCGAAGGTCTCCAAGGCTTCGGTTGCCGGTGTGGGAGCAATGCGTGGCAGCTCATCGGAATAGTCCGGTGTTTGCGACAGATTGGATGACGCCCCCTGCCCTTCGTTGCTGACAGTTTTCGCGGGTTCTGCTTTTGCTTCTAACAAGACACGCATCCCATCCATCAATACGCCTTCCACTTCGGGGGCGACGTTCGACGCGGTGGGACCAGTCTCGTAGCCGCCCTGGCCATACGCCTCCTCCGTACCGATGTAACCTGGACCATAATCTCCGTACGCAGCCATTGCCACGTGCAGGTCCGGCCGCATGGCTTTCGCAGCAATCTGATATTCGACGAACAGTTCGCCTGGCATGTACAGCACACGTGTGTCGCCAACACTGAGGCATCCCAGGTCGATCGCCGTCTTGCTCTCGCAGCGTAACACCCAGGCCAGTTTGTCAGGGGTGCCCCAGTAACTAACGCCATCCCACTGGTTGAGCGTTTGCAACAGTTGTTCACGATCAAAGTGAGTGGCAACCGGCAGATGGACCGGTGCGGTCGTCCAGCGAATATCATCCGCGGAAATTGCGAACTTTTCCGTATTCTCGAGTGCCTGCCGCATCCCATCAGCAACACGACCGGCCAGCACCATGCGATTGGCAGGCGATCCATCATTGTATTTACCTGCGCCCACGTTTCCTCCAGCACCGTTGAAATGCACATGGAGTGTCTCTGGCATGGCCTGCCCTCGGATGAACCGTGCAATGCCCGGGAAGTCTGGGCTGGGTACACCCGTGCGGTAGTAGCTCTGCGGATGGCAAGCATAGTAGGTGAGCACAGCGACAGGTTTTGACTCGTTCCAGAATGAAAGCGAGCTGAGTTCGGGGTCGATGGTCCCCACCGGGAGCGCCCGGATGGCAGGATCCTTCGTCGCCGTATAACGCGTCGTGACAACTCGGCCGCTTTCATCTTGCAATCGCCGATTCGACGCTACCTGTTTCACCTCTGCCGTTCCAAACCCAGCATGCGTTATCGGCTGAGCTGAGCCGAGGGAGTCTTTCACCGCCACGGCGAGCCGATCGATGACCTTGCGCGCGAAGGTACCATCATGTGCTCCGAGGTCCGATGCCCCGATCTGCTGAAGTAGCGACTCGGCACCAAAATCACTCCGCGGTGCATCATGTTGGTGGAGCGTATGGACGGCGACTCGCTGAGGTATCGTGCCAGCTGCTGCCGCGATACGCTCGCGAAATGCATCCTGACTCTGGTTGCTAATCCCAATCCAATCAACCGCACATAGCACGATAGGTTGCCCAGCCCCCACCAAGACGATGCCGCGGCACCGCAGCCCCAATTCATCCACGCGGCGAACTCGGTCATATGCCATCATAAAACCAACTGGTGGTGTGGCGTCGATATCAAATGTCGCGATCGACAACTGCGGTGGAGCGTCGCTCGTATCGGCCGCAGCTGCCTCGCCAAAGGAAAGACCAACGCACAGGAAAACAACGCTGCAAACAATTGAGCCAGCCAGTGTTTGAATCATGTCTCGAGCTTTACTCGGATGCTTCACATCATGCTTGATCATCAAATCGATGCTCCAAAGCGCTGAGGGAGGGAAAAGGGGAGGGATGAAAGGCGGGGCGACCGGGCCTATCTCAAGGTGCCGTCAGGCGGTCGTGATAACAGCATAGCTGAACGCAAGCGGTCGGTGGGAAAGCTTCCGCCCAAACCGGCTGAGCTCGACTTCAGTCCTCCGCGGCCTTCTCCTGGCGATCCGCTGGAAGGACGTGTCCCCTTCGCCGACCTCTAGCAAGGCGGGCCGTCCGAAGATTCGCTGCCGAACTAACTCAAACCAGCATTTAGCAATGTCCGCCGACAATCCACTTGTCTACAATATCGGCCACGATCTTTCCCTTCCCATTTCTTTGTGACAAGGCTTTTGTACATGATTCGCATGCGATGTTTAGCATTCTTTCCGGCGGTTTGTTTTCCAATGGCAGCCTCCTTGGCTACTGCCCAAAACGTCGATGTGTGGTTTGGAACGACCACGCCCAAAGGGGGAGAGAGTCGTGGGATCTATCACAGTTCGCTCGACACGAACACCGGCAAGTTGACACGTCCCACGCTCGCCACGCAATGCGACCAACCGGGATTCCTCGCACTTCACCCAGACGGTAAAACACTCTACGCCACAGGTCGTCCGGCAGCGGCTGATGGTCCCCGGGATGCTGTTTCCGCATTTCGTGTCAATGGCAGTGCTGGTCGCAGCGAACTCGAGTTCATCGGTGCAGTGGGCACTGGTGACGGCGGTGCTGCCCAAGTTTCCACCGATCGTGCAGGTAAGGTGCTGCTATCGGCACAGTACGGAGGAGGGTCGACGTCACTCTATCAGCTTGACCAAGACGGGCGAATTGCTCGTTTGGTTGAGGTCAAGAAACATGCTGATTTGATGCCCAACGTCGGCAGCGGCGCGGTGGAGGGGCGGCAAACCGCCTCGCACGCGCACTGGACCGGTACATCGCCTGATGATCGATTTGCCTTCGTTCCGGACCTCGGTATGGATCGGGTCGTGATCTGGAAGCTAGATGCCGATAAACCGTCACTGACCCACCACGGCTACGGTATCTGCCCGCCCGGCAGCGGTCCGAGGCACATGAAGTTCAGTGTCGACGGATCAAAAATCTACGTGCTCAATGAGTTATCGCTGACCATTACTGTCTTCGACTACAACGCACAGGATGGCGAGATGACTCCGGTGCAAACGATCGCAACACTTTCCGAAGAAGTGAAAGCGAAAGAGACATTCAACAGCGCGTCCGAAATCCGTGTTCACCCCAGCGGCCGGTTTGTCTACTCCGCCAATCGCGGCCACGATAGCATCAGCGTTTTTCGAGTCGACGACACGGGAACACTCGAGGCCGTGGAAGTCGAAGCAATTCGCGGTGGTTGGCCGCGCAACTTCAACATTGATCCAACGGGGAAATGGTTAATCGCGGCAGGACGGGACAGCAACACCGCAACCCTGTTCTCGATTGATGCCGAATCCGGCGAGCTGACGTTCATGCGTGAGACGCAACCAGTGCCGACACCCATTTGCGTGCTCTTCGGTCAGTAAGTCACTGTCACGTCGTGAGGCCGGGACATCGCGATCGTCTCTGGGGCGATGGCGAATCGGGGCGATGGCGAATCGGGCCGACCGCAGAACGCCATGCGGTGGCGAGCGCCGCCGCAGCAGTTCCCATTGGCCCCGGCCGATTACCCGAGGGCTTCGGCGAACGCGTCCCGGAGGCAGTTTTCAGCTTCGTCACCGCGTGAGGAGTCGATCACGACGTTGACTTGTAGTTCGCTCGTCGCGATCATCTCAACATTGATCTGCGCGGCGGCGAGTTGTTCAAAGAGCACCGTACCGACCTGGGTGTGGCTGCGCAGCCCGATGCCGCTGACGCTGAGTTTGGTGATGCCGCCGGAGCCGCGAACGTCCCGCATGGCGTGCTGCTGGCACAGGGCTTTGGCGACTTTCAATGCGGGTTCGAGATCGGCTTGATCGATGGTAAAGCTAACGCTGGTACTGCCGTCTTGGCCATCGTAACCCTGCACAATCATGTCCACGAAAATACCGGCGCGGCCGATCTCATCAAAGATATCCGCCGCGACGCCTGCATGATCGGGAACTCCGTCGAGCGTCACGCGGGCTTGGCCAGCGAGAATCGCAATATCAGTAAGCGTGAGTGCTTCGAGCGCGTCGTTCTGCAAACGCGTAACGACGTCGTCCACGTCAGCATGCGGGTTGGATTCAGCCTGGATTTCTGCCCACGTTTTTGCATCCACCGGGCGTTGATCAAGTTGAAATGCTTCGTGGACCGCACGGAGGGCATCAGCGGCTTGATCACGCGGGACCAGGGCGGAGATTTTGATCTCACTGGTGGTGATCATGTGAATATTGACGCCAGCATCAGCAAGCGCTCGAAACATGCGAGCAGCGACTGATTTCTGCCGCGCCATCGCCAGCCCCACGACACTGACCTTCGCAACCTCCGCGTCATGGGTAATGCCAGAGGCTCCAATTTTGTGAATGATGGCTTCGACCGCACTGAGCGTCAGCTTGAGTTCATGACCAGCCACGGTAAACGAGACATCGGCTTTCCCTTGGGCACCGACGTTCTGCACGACCATGTCCACCGCCACCTTTTGAGCGGCGATGGCGGAAAAGATGGCTTGGCTCATGCCGGGCACGTCGGGTACGCCGAGCACCGTGACACGAGCTTCGTCCTTCGTGAGCGCCGCACCGCTGACCGGTGAGCTCTCGGATTCGGCTTGCGACACGATCATCGTGCCCTCACGATCTGAAAAACTGCTGCGGACGTGAATGGGGACGCCGAACTTCTTGGCAAACTCGATCGAACGCGAATGCATCACCCCAGCGCCGAGCGACGCCAGTTCAAGCATTTCATCATAGCTGATCACATCGACGCGGCGTGCCTCCGGCAGTAGGCGTGGATCGGTGGTGTACACTCCATCAACATCAGTGTGAATCTCGCAGGCATCGGCCCCCAACACAGCCGCAAGCGCGACAGCGGTTGTATCGCTGCCACCACGGCCGAGTGTGGTGATGTTAAAATCATCGTCGATGCCTTGAAATCCCGCTGCGACAACAATGTTGCCATCGTCTAATAACGACTTGATGCGGGAGGTATCAATCGATCGGATACGGGCCTTACTGTAGCTATTGTCGGTTTTCATACCGAATTGACCGCCGGTCAGGCTGACCGCTTTCGCGCCGAGGTCATCAATGGCCATCGCCACGAGCGCCACGCTGGTTTGTTCGCCGGTACTCAACAGCATGTCCATCTCACGAGCCGGTGGCTTTTCACTGACTGCGGTCGCGAGCCGCAGCAGCTCGTCGGTCTGTTTGCCCATCGCGCTGACCACCATCACGACGCGGTGCCCTTGATTCTGAGCGCGGATAGCCCGGCGGGCCGCAGCGCGAATCTTTTCAGGATCGGCAACTGAGGTGCCACCAAATTTTTGGACGATTAAGGACATGGTCAAACGAATTCTACGTTTCGCGGTGAATGGGGTGCCGTGGCGGAAAATACCCAATGAGGAGCTTACCAGGGAGTCGATGTTCCTAAAAGCCGATTGTGCGCCACTCTGTGCTAGGTTAGTTTTCTGAGCCACATTGTCGTTATGGACGATGCTATTTTCGGACGAGTGTTTTGAGGCTGGCGTTTTCTTGCTAGTGTTTTGCGCTCGAGCAAGCACCTCCGGTGAAGGAGTGATGTGATCACGGAAGCCTAACTAACCGGCTTGGAGAATTCCCGATGGCTAAAATTCGTCCTTTTCAAAACTCGGATCTACCGGGAATCTTTGAAGTCTGGATGCGACATTGGGCGGCTGCGCGTCAATCGCCGCCGGTCAGCGTTTCGATATTGGAACGGGCAGTGCTCGCCCGTGCGTTTTTTCGGCCATCGAATATGATGGTCGCCCTGGCGGACGAACGGGTGATTGCCTGGGCCCACTCTTTCGCAGACGCCCCCGCCGATCGGAGCGGTACGAGCGCATCGGAGGGTGATTCACCCCCAGCCCAACCTACCCAGGATCAGGGGACCACAGCGACCATCGCAGCGCTCTGCTTCGCCGATGAACCGGGAATTGCGATCTGCGACCAACTACTCCAGCGCGTCGAAACGGAACTTCGCAGCACGGGGGTACGCCAAATCAATATCGGTCCGGTGCGTGACGACCGAAATGGCTATGCCGGTCTCGCTCCTGTCGGTCATGGCATCGGCATCCCCGTATCGGATGCTCGCACAGGATCTCTGCTCTCTCGCAACGGATACCATGTTGCTCGCAGCATCGACAGGATGGCCGTTCAAACCTCGACCTACCGACCACCTGTCAACCGCTCATTCCTCCAATTGCGACGTAGTACGCGACTGGATCATGTCCCTTTATTGCCCTCGGACCACCGCGTCACGGCGGCCATGAGTCACTTTGATATTGAGCGACATACTCTGGTCGACCATCAACAGCAGGCCATGCTGGCAACCTGTGAGTTTTGGCTTGGTGACCCCGAGGTCCAGGTGATGGAGAGTTCGCGCGCGATCCTCTCACTCAGCCCGATGGGGGGACGTCTTTACAATGGTCGGCCCGTCTCGATCCCCTCCAAGCGATTCGTCGATCCGGAATCTCGCGAACTTTCGGTTGAATGCCAATTCCTGATCTCCTCGCTCGTCCAATCGCTGTCCAACCGCCAAATACTGACCGTCGAAACGGCGATCGATCGCGACGACCGCAAACTAATCGAACAGTTGGGTCAACTGAAATTCGAGTGTGTCGAACAAGGCAAGCAGTGGACCAAGGTCTTGAGCTAGCGCCCCGGGCGTCTGCCAACATTCGTCGGTAATTTCAGGCTCAACCGACGCACGCGTCCGGCGGCAGCAGCAATTTTCTGTGTCATTTTTCTTGCCGACTGGATGCTCGCGAGCCGGGCGTTGCCGCTGCACGCTGGGGCGGGATTTTTCCCCAACTGACGAGGGAGCGGAGGGAGGAACACCGCCACATGGGTGGCCAAGTTAGGTCTCGAAGTCACGTCGAACACGCCGGTCTGCGCACTGCGGGATGGCTTTCGCAGATACCACTGGAAAGTTATACAAATTCCGCTATTTTAATGAGGTTAGCAGACGGCGGCGGGTGACCCTGCTCAGTCGTGTGGACAGGTGCGGTTGGGTAGATCGTTTTTTGTCCCAATGTTTCGATTCCAGGCCTTTGCGAACATCCGTTTCGCTGGCCAAACCAGTCTGAGGAGACTCCCGTTTTATGACCAAGTGCAAGTTGGAGTACATTTGGCTCGATGGCTATCAGCCGACCCAAAGCATGCGTAGCAAGACAAAAGTCGTCGATGATTTCAGCGGCAACTTTGAAGATGCTCCCGTGTGGTCGTTTGACGGATCATCGACGCAGCAAGCTCCCGGCGGCGCCAGCGATTGTTTGCTTAAACCGGTTTTCTGCTGCCCCGACCCCGATCGATCTGGCACCGGCTTCCTCGTCATGTGCGAAGTCCTCAATGCGGATGGCACTCCTCACCGCAGCAATGGACGAGCGACGATCAAAGACAAGGACGATGATTTCTGGTTCGGCTTCGAACAGGAATACACCATCTTCGATCCCGAAACAAACCGCCCACTCGGGTTCCCTGCCGAAGGCTTCCCCGCCCCGCAAGGCCCCTACTACTGTAGCGTCGGTGCCGGCAAGGCAGTCGGTCGCGACCTCGTCGAAGAGCACTTGGAATTGTGCCTGGAAGCCGGTCTGAATGTCGAAGGCATCAACGCCGAAGTCATGATGGGCCAATGGGAATTCCAAATTTTCGCCAAGGGTGCCTGCCAAGCTGGAGATGAGATCTGGATTGCTCGCTACCTGCTCGATCGCACCGCAGAAAAATATGGTCTGGTCATCAATTACCATTGCAAACCCATGCAAGGTGACTGGAACGGCAGCGGTATGCACGCGAACTTCTCCAACACGCTGCTGCGAACCTGCGGTAGCAAGGAAGTTTACGACGCTGTCTGCCAGGCATTCGAGCCCCGGATCAGTGAGCACATCGACGTCTATGGCGCCGACAATGATCAGCGATTGACCGGATTGCACGAAACTCAGTCGATCGACAAGTTCAGCTATGGCATCTCCGACCGCGGCGCATCGATCCGGATTCCGATCTTCACCGTCGAGCACGGCTGGAAGGGTTGGCTCGAAGATCGTCGTCCAGCCTCCAACGCGGATCCATACATGGTGGCCAGTGCGATCATTGCGACAGTGCGAACCGCTAAGATTCCCGAAACTGTCTGATCAAACTTTTGACATTCTTGTCTAACGACGAAAAGCCTGGATTGCCCATCGCAATCCAGGCTTTTTTTATTCAATCGCCCGAAGAAATGTGTGAGTGGCTCTCAAGGACCACGTAATTCACAGCCGACTTTCCAAGCATCCCGGCCGCGCAAAATCTGAACGCGCGGCGAAAACGCCCTCATGTTACCACGTCGACTGCCGGCAAACTCTCGTCGCTAACGATTCACGTGGGCTCGGAATAACTCGTTGAGCTGCTTCGTGATCGGCCCAACCTTTCCGTCGGCGATCAATCGCCCATCGAGGCGCACGGCAGGAATCACTTCAGCAGCACTTCCCGTCAGAAAACACTCGTCGGCGATGAATAGATCGTGGCGAGTCAGCGTTTCCTCAACCACTTCAATACCTGCATCCCGGGCAAGTTCCATCACGGTATTGCGAGTGATTCCTTCCAGAATGCCGGCATGACTCGGTGGTGTGAGTAAGCGTCCTCGCCGCACAATGAAAATATTGTCACCAGTGCACTCCGCGACTTCGCCCTTGTGGTTCAACATCACCGCTTCGACGCAACCGGCGCGAATCGCCTCAATCTTTGCCATAATGTTATTCAGGTAATTCAGGGACTTCACCCGCGGACTCAGCGCCGCTGGATGGTTCCGAATCGTCGATGCTGTGATCAGGTCCAAACCCTCGGTGTAGTACTTTTCAGGATACAACGAGATCTTGTCTACGATGATAATCACCTGCGGATCATCACAGCGGTACGGATCCAGGCCCAATTGGTTACCACCGCGAGTGCACACCAATCGCACGTACGCTTCATCTAAACCATTTTTTTCGACGGTTGCCTCGACGGCGCTACGCATCGCGCTGATGTCGATCGGGATATTCAGCGCGATCGCGCGAGCGGACTCGTACAAGCGAACCAGATGGTCTTCGAGCGCAAAGACTTTGCCACTGTAGATCCGCATGCCTTCAAAAACGCCGTCACCGTACAGCAAACCGTGATCGTAAACGCTGATCTTGGCGTCTTCGCGAGAAAAGTAGTCGCCGTTGATATAGATCGCTTGAGCCATGAGAAATTTCTATCGAGTTAATTGAAGTGAGACTGACACAGACCGGAGTGGATAGGTTCACATGCAGGATCAATCCACCGCTGCCGCGGTGACCGCGCCGACAATGTCTGCGTCAAAATAGTTTATGGACATCCCTGCATCGACCACCAAAGACTGGGCTGCGATGCCGCTCGACCGAGACGATAAGAGAAAAGCCGCCGTGGCAGCGACTTCCCCGGTCTGCACCGCGCGGCCTCGTGGGATGACCTTTTCCGCAAAGAGATAGGAATCGACGTATCCTGGAATCCCCGCCGATGCGCTCGTCTTAAGTAGTCCCGCCGAGACACTGTTGAAACGCATTTCACTGAACCGGCTGAATGACTTGGTCAGAAACGCGAGTGACGATTCCAGAGCGGCTTTGATCGGCGCCATGTATCCGTAACTCTCGCTCGCCATCCGCGTGGTGCTAATTCCGATCGTGACCACAGATGCATCGCGTGTGAAACAATCCTTCAAGGCATGGCACACGGCCGTCAGCGAGAACGCCGAGATATCGATCGCCTGTAGGAACTGTGTTCGTGTGGTTTCGTGGAATGGACGCATGCCGTCGGAGTAATCAGCGAAAGCGATCGCGTGGACGAATCCTGCGAGCACCACGTTCTCGTCAGCAAGCGTGATTGCGAGAGCGTCGATTTGGGACTGGTCTTCAACGTCGCACACGATCACTCGCCGCCCGGATAACAGTTTTGCGGTGCTATCACGTCGCGATTCACTGCGAACGGTATAGATCACTTCGCCACCGGCCTGTTCAATCAAACTCGCGATCGCCCACGCTACGCTCTTGCGATTGGCCACGCCCATGACCAAATATTTCTTCCCGGCAAACCCCAGAAAATCAAAACCTGCTGGCGTTGGTTTGATATCGCTCACGAAGCGTCCCCTCCGCTACCTTCCTCTGTATCGCGAGGGTTCGTGATGCTGCAGGCGAAGTCCAATCGCATCGTTGTTTTTCCATTAAGCAGCATTTTACCTGTCAAGAAATACGCATTGGAAAGTCGCTCCTTCAGCGTCACATGGATATCAACAGTGTCTCCAGGGCGAACCATATTTTTGAACTTCACGCTGTCCATCCGTGTGGCAACCGGCACAAACTCACCGACGTCGGGTGTTTGCTCACTCAGTAGAATCGCCCCCGCCTGCAGACAACATTCGCATTGGATGACCCCCGGCACGAGAGGGTACCCGGGGAAATGTCCCTGGACAAAGAAGTCATCCGAGGCAAACGTCTTTCGCGCGTGGATCGCAGTCTCGCTGATCTCGACGATCTCATCGAGCAGCAACATCGGGGCCCGATGCGGTATCTTTTGCTCTATTTCCGCTGTTCCCATCGGGACACTCGACGAGGTGTGGGAGGCGGGATCAGGCGGTAGCGGAGCGGCAGACATGGAATCGACAGCATGCGGAACAGAAACAAATAGACAGCATATCAGACGCCAAAAGCAGGGTTGTCGTCAAGCAGGTTGACGCAGTCCACCGAATCGTTCACCTCCGTCGCGAGATATCCCGCCAAACGAGATTCACCCCACACGACCGGCCATGATGTCTCTACTTTTTTTGCAGCGTCATCAGGTATTCGACCAAGTCAACGAGTTGATCTGCCGTCATCAATCGCTGCAGATCCTGCGGCATCATCGATTTCGATTTCTTCTCGAACAACTCCACTTCTTCCCGGTCTACGGTGCGATCAATTCCCTCATTGGTTCGGAGAGTAATCTCAGCATCTGTCTGACTGATCAGCAGCCCCGTAATCGCGGTGCCGTCCTCGGTGAGCAGCACATAGGTTTCAAAATTGTGACTGATCGCGGCGCTCGGATCAAGAATTGCCACCAGCATCGCTTCGCGGGAGAGTTTGCTACCGATCTCAGAGAGATCTGGACCAACAACTTTGCCCTCACCGTGGATTTGGTGGCATTGACTGCAGGTCCCTTGCTGTCGAAACACTCCAGCCCCCGCCCGCGCATCGCCTCTTCGTCTGCCAAGCTCGGCGAGAGGAGGCAGCGGCTCGCTGTCGGCGGTTTCAGGAAGCGTCAAATACTTGCGTGCCTCGGTTGCGATCGAGTCGTCATCCGACGACAGCAGCAAATTAGCTGCCGCGAATTCTAAATCATCAGCAAGCGCTTTTGTTTTCACCAGCTCAAGCATTTGAGACTGTCCCTTGACGTGACCACTCAAGGCCGCAATGGCAGCGATCCGGCGATCGGCAGCAATCGAATCCGACGTCACGATTGATAGCAGCAATTCGGCTGCCTTCATGCCACCACTTCGACCGATCAAACTGATCGCAGCAAGCGCTTCCTCTGCATCTTCCGCTTGAGTCAATTCGACCAGCTCGCCCTGCTGATCCATCGCAAACAATAGCTCAGCAGCCCTCACGCCCGAGGTCTGCTCGGCATGCTCGACACCGAACGCCGCCAACTCGGGAGCGATCTCCACAGGCTTGAAACGCTCAATCAGATCAAATGATTGCGCCGTTCCTGGTCGAGCGTGCAGGTATCGAAGCACCGCCGCTTTGGCCGGTGGCGAGGAATCCAACTGGAAGCTTTTCAAACGCAGAACCGCCTCAACAACGAGTTTGTCTTTGGGCTCAAGTGGTGCTGCGTCGTCCGCATCGACGAATCCACCGGTCAGAGCGGCAGCGAGAAATAGCAGTGTGAATCGCACGGTCATGGATCAAATCGGGATATGGAAGGGAACTTTGCATCACACAGATGCCAGGCGTGGACGGGGGCGATGTAAATCGCCCCCAAGCCACGCCAGCAAGAGAGTCAACGCGGTGGAGATCGGCAGGCGACGTCATAGCCCCAACAGAGCTTGGAGGGCAGCATCTTTGGCAGCTCCCTCATGGAAATCAAACGCTCGCATGAAGTGATCGTGTTGTTCCGCAGGGGTCGCGGGGTCCTGCAGGATTTTGACGAGCAAGCCGGGGGCCTTTGCAGCGCGACTGCGCCACACAATCTCACGTCCAGCGGGCGTATTCCAGCCGTCTCCAGCGGCAGCTAGCCAGGCGTCAAAAAATGCATCGGCGTGCCCATTGCCAGCGCCGATACCAAGGGCCTCGAGATACCAGCGGTCCTGACCGTCGTACTGCATAGCCAACGTCGCCCATATCGTCGCCGCTTGCGGGGATTCGCTATCCCGCAACGCAATCGCGAGCTCACGCCGCACCGCAGAAGATGGATCCTTCTCGACCATCGCAGCGTACCTGTCAACCTGCATGCCCAACTGGCGTGCCAAGCGAATTCCGACGATGCGAATGTTCTGATCCTTATCCGCGATCGCCTCGCTCACCGTCTGGAAGCCGCGGCCCTCGATCTTCCCGAGCAACCACAAGGCGCGAGCGCGATAGATGGGGTTCTCAGAAGCAGCGAGTTTCTCCAATTCCGCTGCAGCGTCAGGCCCCATTGCATGCAATGACTGCCACGCCAGAGCACGTGTAGCATAATTGGGGCTCTTGAGCGCCTCGACGGATCCACCGGCAGATGCAAAGTCAAATTTTGGGACAGTGTATTGCACACTACCGCGGCGCGGGGTGATCCGAAACAATCGCCCGCGATCGACGTCACCCATGCCATGGCCGCCCACACCGGGGTCATACCAATCCGCAATGATAAGCGAACCATCCGGTGCCACCTTCACGTCGGAGGGACGGAACCACTTGTCGTGAGTGCCTGTCAGGATATCACGTATCTTGGCGGTGTAGCCCGCCCCCTCACTCGCCACCAGGTAGGCCCGACAAACGTTCGGACCCGCGTCGCAGTGGATCAGGTCGCCACGAAACATCGGGAACAGATCTCCTTCGTAAACTGTGATCCCCGTAGGCGATCCCGCCCCCGTGTTCAGCAGGTTGGGCACAACCCCGGGATCGTTACTGTGCCAATGCCGCTTGGCGATTTCGTCACTCATGCCCGTCCGGGGCGATTGCCAGCCCGCACCGGTCAGTTCGTCCTTGTAACCGTAGTTGCCGAACTCCATCACGTAGTTAATTCGACACCCGCGATTCCCGTCGTCATCGTTGTCTGATTGCCAAATATTTCCGTACGAGTCGACCGTGACCATCCAATTATTACGAAAATTCCATGCTAGCGTTTCGAAATCGCTACCATCGAGATTGCAGCGAAACACCATGCCCTCTTGGTAAGGTTGGCGCCGGTTTTCAACGACATTGCCGGCCTGATCGACAATCGGATTGCCTTGGGCGTCTTTAATCTGACGCCCCTCATTGCCAAAATTGAAATACAGTTTTCCATCGGGACCAAAGGTGAACGCATGAATGCCGTGATCATGCTGGGTGCCGGAAATGCCTCGGAACAACACCTGTTTCTCGTCCGGCCGATCGTCTCCGTCGGTGTCGGTAAAGACCTGCACCTGATCACCGGCCGAAACGATGACGTGGCGTCCCAGGACGCAGATCCCATGCGGTGAATTAATATCGTTTCCCTGGTAGAAAACTTTTTCCTGGTCGCACAGCCCGTCTCCGTCGGAATCCTCCAGGATCAAAATGCGATCACCCTCCACGCGTTCACCATTGTGGCTGCGATAATTCACAACTTCGCAGACCCAGACCCTGCCGCGATGATCGATGTCGATGTTGGAAGGACTGCGGAGCTGTGGTTCGGCAGCGAACAAACTCGCCGTCATCCCCAGACCGACCTCCAAACCTGCCAATGCATCGGCGGGTTGATGCGATCCGGACTCCGCCATCCCCGGCAACGCCGGTGGTGCGGCGGTGTACACAAGAAATTGCACACTTGCTTCGTCACCGCAATTTCCTTGGTCGGTGCCGCCGTTGTCCAATCCAGCACGTGCTCGGAACCGGTCGAAGCCGGGAGGAAGGTCGTAGGCGATGACCGAATTTGCGTGGGTGCCAATCCCGTAGGCAACCTCCTCGCCATCGATGCGGAGTGGCGTGCCCCCAGCACTTTGATTGACCCGCACGGATCCAAAGCCAGCCACCGCTGATTTCCACTTCAGTTCCGTCAGTCGCATTTCGCCTTGGGGACCGACTAAACGTGGCATCGCCCAGTCCGCCCAATCACACGAGTACCCATTGCCTCCGTCATTGACGACGAGGTACAGCTGCGTCGCATCCCCCAGGGCAACATCGATCTCAACAGCGTGACCGCTGGTTTGATTGGTGACCGGATCGCTCTGGAAGATCGGTTTGGTTGGCTGGCTGTTCGATCGCGCGGCCGATCGTTTGATTTGCGGTCCGGTTTTTTTGGCAGCCGACTCAGTCGCTACTTTTTTTTTTGCGGCTTGGGCTCGTCTTGATTGGCTTCAAGTTCCGCCTCGGTGGGATCCGGTGTGCTCACACCACCTTCGGGAACTTCACCGTGAGCGGTCCACACGATTGCATTGAGCATGACTTTGCGAAAGTTCTCGTCGGCCCAATTCCAATGGAAGTGACCGCCGGTGAACCCGAATCCACGCCCTCCGCCATCACGCTCTGCGGCCCATGCCATATGCTGGATCTCGCCATCAGCAACCGCCTTACGAACGGCTGGATTTCCGCTGTGAGGGCCGTCAGGTCGCCGCATTGTGGCTTCCGGTGGGTGAGCGGACAAAATGGGAGTAACCCCTTCCATGTTGTCTCGAAACCGCATGTGAAAGTACCACTCGTCATTGATCTCGAACGGTTTCACACCACGGCTAACCGGATGTTCAGGGAAACTCTCAAACTTAGCTTCCCAATGAGGATTAACGGACCAATCGGTTTCGAAATAACCGCCAATCCAATCGACAAAGGCATCGCCGGTTTTTCCTTTTGGGGTCTCGACGCCATAGTGAATACAAACCAGTCCGATCCCGTCTTTCATCAGACGGTCACATTCCTCAACATGTGCGTTGAGCAGGTGACGCTCGCCACCGTCGCAGTAGACGACGATGCAGTCGGCATCCTTCAGCGATGCCTCTCCATCCTTCGGCCATCCATCCTTCAGCACGGTTATTTCGTAGTTGGGCTCTGCCTCCTGCAGGGCTTCGGCGAGCAGTCGGCAGCCCGCATAGTGTTCATGAGCGCCGTAACCGTGTGACGGGCGTCCAGCGAGGAACACGATCTTTTTGGACGCGTCGGCACTGTCAACATTGGCGTCCGCAGCGTTTGCCGAGCCAACCGTCGCAAGGCTAGCTGGGAGCAAGAGTAGCAAGTAGAAAACACGGAAAAATCGCATGTATCGACGCCCTGTCAAATTGAATGAAAGTACACGGCGGCAAGCCAAGGTCTGCCGGGCTGGCAACTCGGACCGCTCGCGTGGGGGTGGGGAAGGGGGGAGAGAATGCGGATTATAACTCATGCTCCGCCCGCGTTGGTACACAGCCTCCGAATTTCTTCGCCACGTTCACGCCTGCAGCTTCGCATTGATTCGCATCCGGTGGCGCTGCTATCGTCTCAAAATGGCATCTTGATTGCACATCGCAACGAACCAGACTAGGGAGACTCACCCTTGGACTCCTGTTCCGTACGCCTCCACGCTGGCCCCTCCACATGAAATCTTCTATTTTTGCGAGCAACCAAGGCCCGAGCAGATTGTCAGCTTGGCGTGTCTTCGCCGTCCCGATCGGACTCTCGTTGATTTTCGCGGCGCAACCCCTACGAGGCTCAGACGACGAAGCGAGCCTAAATGAGGCAACGGGAAACATGCCATCATCTGCCGACACAACCGATCTGGGTCGTGACGATGCGAGGACGCGTCTCAACGCTGAGGCAATCGATGAGGCGGCAGCGATGCCAGTCGATCATATTGGCCCGGGCAAGCAACCACCAGATTCACTGCAGCCACTGATTGAGTTTGCACGGAAGGCCAAAATCCGATTCGAGAATGAAATTGATGCGTACACCTGCCTGCTGGTCAAACGAGAAACGCTTGAGGATGGCCTCGAGCCCGCACAGTACATCCTGGTGAAAATCCGGGAGCGGCGTGCTGAGGGTGACCGCCTGCTCCAGCCCCAAAGTCTGTATGCGAAGTTTTTAAAACCGCACGACGTAGCCGGCCGCGAAGTCCTCTACGTAGAGAACCAACGAGATGGTGACCTCTTGGTGCGCCGCGGTGGTACTCGATTGCCCAATCTGACGCTGGAGCTCAACCCTGAGGGACGATTAGCTAAGAGCAAAAGCAACTATTCAATTCTGCAAACTGGAATCCGCCCCATGCTCGAGCAAATTCTCGATCGCATGGAGTCGCAAATCGATCCAGCCAATATCAAGATCCGATATTTCGCAGATGCCAAGGTCGATGGACGGCCCTGTCAACACATCGAAGTCAGACAAATCGAACACACCCCAGACGCGATGTTTCAGGTCGCGAAAGTGTACATCGACAATGAACTCGAACTGCCAGTGTACTTCTCCTCCTATGCGTGGTCGGACACGCCTGACGGCGAGCCCATTTTACAAGAACAGTACGCCATCACCAAGATTGACCTGAAAGCCAAATTGACCGACCTGGACTTTGATCGGACGAACCCGGCGTACCAATTCCGCCCTGAGGACGAGGACCAGCACACCGGCGAAGATGGCGAATTACCCACCGCCGACGTGGACAACTGAGCCACCAAAGGCAGCGACCATTTGGGCACCGTACGAATCAGCATGCGTTGCAGCACATGCACGAGGTCGCCGCGGACTCGGCTATCTGGCGTGCTCATCGGGGAGATTGGAAAAGCCTGTGCCTCGGCGCCACAGCAGCACGCCCTCGAAAATCATCCAAATCTGCAAGCTCAGGATCACCAATCCGAACACGACCAAGACCCAGTCACGCGCTGGCCACCAGTTTTCGATTAGGTCGAAGGTCATCGCCCACGCAGGCATCAGCAACATCGCGAACATCGGTATAGCCACCAGTGCCACGCTGCGATTGCGGCGTGCCAAGTAAAATACAGCTACCATCAACGCCAATCCCGCCAACAATTGATTGGTGGCGCCAAAGAGCGGCCACAAGATCAATCCGCCCGTCCCCGGTGCGTCGCCAGCAAAAATGGCGATCAGCATGGCAACCCCAACGCCGATCGCGGTTGCCACATATTTGTTCGTCCCCGGTGCGAAACCAACGGACTCCGATAGCTCGCTGATCACGTAGCGTTGCAGGCGGGTCGCGGTATCGAGCGTCGTGGCGGCGAAGCAGGCCACCATGACCGACATGATCGCCACACCCATCTTCAGCGGAACCCCTATCGATGACAAAAAATTGGCACTCCCATCAATGAAGGCTGCCAGGTTTTTTGCCAATCCCTGCTTTCTCCAACCGCCTGTATCGGCCTGCGTGGCGTCACCAGCCGCTCCCGGTTGGGACGCCAGATCGGGGGCAGTCCGGCCAGTTTGGTAGTAAGATCGCCACGCCGCCGACCCCTCTTCTCCCGCCAGGGCGGTGGATTCTGTGGCTAAGTCCGGCTCGACTCGGCTGACCACAGTTTGACCATCAACCGACGATCGCTCCAGACGGCCCATTCCCACACCCGCGCAGCAAGCCAGAATCACGAGCACGGCCAACATCCCTTCGCCGAGCATCGATCCATAGCCGATCAATTGTGCATCCGATGCGCACTGCAACTGCTTGCTGGTCGTTCCGCTGCTGACCAAACAGTGAAAGCCACTGCAGGCTCCGCAAGCAATCGTGATGAACAGAAACGGGAGCATCGGCGGTGCATCACTTGGGATATTGGACGCGATCGCTGGTGCCGACCGAATCAAGTCGGCTTGCCCCACCCACGACGCCACCGCCAAACCAACCACCAACAATACCAGCGCGACAAGCAACTGGAGTGAATTGATAAAATCACGCGGTTGTAGTAGCAGCCAGACCGGCAACACCGAAGCAACAAACGCGTAGCCCAGCAGCAACGCCGTCCATACCACGACGGGCGTAACATAGAAACTATCGGCAGGCAGGACATTGGCGAGATCAATCGGCAGGTGATACGCACCGAGATAGACCGTCAGGTACAGCACGACTAACCCTGCCAGACATGGCAGAATCAAGTTTCCGCCCCGGCGAATCACCCGCCATCCAATCAACACCGCGACCGGCATCGCGGTCCAGACACTGAGCACCGATTCCGGATAGAGTTTGAAGATATTAGCAATCACCAGTCCAAACACTGCCAAAACGATGGACAGGGCCATCATCAAAATGATGAGAAATAGGAACTTGGCACGCCGGGAAATCAGATGGCCGGCTGCTTGCCCGATCGACTCGCCGCGATTGCGAATCGAGATCACGAGGGCGGCAAGATCGTGCACGCCCCCGACCAAAATCGATCCAAACACCACCCATAATAGTGCTGGCAACCAACCCCAGAAAACGGCGAGAGCCGGGCCGACAATCGGTCCCGTACCCGCGATACTCGTAAAGTGATGCCCAAACACGACGCTCCGATCGGTCGGTACGAAATCAACGTCGTCACGCTGTGTCACGCTCGGCATGGCCTCATCGTCACGTAGGTCGAACAACCGTCTCGCTAAGTATCTGCCATAGGTGTGATAGGCGATCAGAAAGCCGATCATGGATGCGGCGGCAACGAAAAGAGTGCTCATAAACAGGTGCCGAGATGGCCAGTGGGGACGACGTTGATGCAAAGAGTCGCCCCATCATAACCACCTTTACGGATTCAGTGAGCCCGCAGGCCGGTCTGTACTGAACCGGAGCACCGCTGCTGGGCAGTGAGCTTTTGAGTTGGAAACAACTACGGGTTTCGGCAGCACTGACTCCATCGCCCAACGTCGAAACTCCTGACGACGACTGCTGTTTACAGAGCCCGTCAACTCTCCCCATCCGGACAATCCACCAAACAGACCGCGGCTCCCTCCTTACCACTTTTATTGGGACCATCCGACGAAAACGCGGGTCGGAGGCGCGCTAGGTGTAACTCGATTGTCGCCGACCAAGAGGACAGCGGTGGACTCGTCGTCGGCAACCTCCACACTCCCCAAATTTTCAACCTCTCCGACCTGACGTAGGCACTGCGGAGAACCGGCCACCCAGGAAGTTTTCGAGCGCAAGTACAATCGGCGTTCATTACCGGGTAGACTGACGATGTCGTCCGCCATCAAAGTGACGGTCAATCCACCATCCCCGAAGCAGGATGGGTGGGGCGAGCCAATTTAAAGAAACAAACATGAAACGTCGTTTATTCCTCGGCGCGGTCGGTGCCGTACTGACTCCGCTCCAGCGGATCTTCGCAACTACCGTCGAACCTCAGTTCAAGGTCACTCTGCCCGAAGCTCACAAGGGGACGCTGGAAATCGACACGCGTCTGCTCGACAGCTACGGCGGGCCCGCAGCGAACCTGCGGCGGTTTTATCTGGATGTCCGTCAGATCTTTGCGAACAACGAACAGGCTAACTTTACGGACCCCAAGATCGTCGCCGCTGCACAGCGCAACGGTGTCTTACTGATGGGCGGGCCCCTGTTGGGAGATTTGCGAGATGATGGTGTTACCATTTGGATGAGACCCGCCACCGAGTCAGAGATGTCGATCACCGTGGCAGGAAAATCGTTCCCGATCAAACCACGACGTCCTGGTGAGACCGTTCGCATCCGAGTCGATCAACTGCAGCCAAACACACCGTACCACTACGCGGTAGAGTCAGAGGGACGCACCATCGCCTCAGGACGTTTTGTAACAGCTCCAGCGACCAACGATTCAGGTTCCTTTCGCCTTGCCTTTGGATCATGCTGTCACAAGATCGGCGTGCATAATCCGAATTTGTTTCGTGCGATCGTCAACCGCCAGCCCCACGCGATGTTACTGCTCGGAGATATTGCGGTCGATGATCGTAACAACCAAGTCGCTATGCATCGGGCCGACTACCAACTACGTGATGTGTCCAAGCCATGGAATGATCTCGTCTCGCACGTTCCCGTCTACACTGCCTGGGACGATCACGATTATTTTGACAATGACCTCAGTGGCATTCCGCGAAAGTTCAGCTCTCAAGACCGTGACAATGTCCGCGAAGTTTGGCGTGAGAACTGGAATAATCCAGCGGCAGACGCGAATCGAGAGGGTATCTATTTCAGTACGCAGATTGGGCCCGTCGAAGTGATCATGTTGGACACTCGCTCGTGTCGAGATCGCCAGCAGCGAGGGCAACATGGTTCGTATCTTGGCCAGCAGCAGATGGACTGGCTCAAGCAAACGCTGAAAAACTCAACGGCAAAGTTCAAAGTCATTAGCAGTGGAACGATGTGGAGCGACTATGTCAGTAATGGAAAGGATTCTTGGGGCACGTGGGACACTGCTGCCCGTGAGGAAATATTCAGTTTGATCGAGGAAGAGTCGATTGGTGGCGTTCTGCTGGTCAGTGGTGATCGACATGGCGCCCGTGGGTTCCGCATCCCGAGGCCTTCGACTTTCACGTTCTATGAATTTGAACCCGCGACGTTAGGCGGGGTCTCTGGACCTCCAGGATTGGTCAAGAACTGTCCTGAGCAACTGTTTGGTTACAGTGGTAGTGACGACCAGGGCAATAGCTTCGTAGCGTTCGGCGAATTCACCTTTGATGTCTCCGACGATGAATCCGCCGTCACGTTTCGCTTGATCACGCCACAGGGTGACATTCTCGAAGAGATCGACCTCAGCCTCTCGGAGTTGACACCAGCCTCCCCGGACTCGGTGTAGGTTTGAGCAACAGAAACAAGCAGTCGCTCGAATGCGTCTCGCACCCATACCCCGCCTCTGATGCTCGGTGGGGGCTACGATGCCGTGGGTGCTATCAAGATTCTCGATTGGAAAAAACTCTCAACGGCTGCGACAGACATAAAGTAGTACGCGTACAGCTCGGAGGTCTCTTCGACGAGGCGTTTGGCATCCTGCAGCGTAAGACTTTGCTCAAATGTCTCCCAAAAATGAGCACTGTCCAAGAGTTGGCAGAGAGAGGCCAACAGAATGCCCGCGGTCACAAAGATGCCAAACCATCGATAACCGATGCATTCAGATATTTCGTTGACGAATCTCATGCGTCCGCGATATAGCAGAAATCCAGCCAGAAGAGCCAAGGGAACGCCCGCGACGTACTTGTATGCATCGTCAAAGAGTGCTGCTTCGAAAAATGTATCGCACTCCTTCGCGGTCGCGTACGCCGTGACACAGGCAATGAGACCGTAGATGGTCGAACCGGATCTCGAGGTACAGAAAGCGCAGGCAGAAAGGCCACTCGCGAACGCCAAAAACGCAACTTGCACCCACTCCAGCACACCGTTCTCGCTCGCGAGCGCAGCGACTCCCAGAGAATTCAAATTCCAGACAATGATTTGCCCCATCACAATTGCAAACAGGCCATAGATAAGGAACCGCAGCAAGACGTAGACTGGGGACTCTCGCGTCAATGTATGATCGGACATCACAGCTCCAGCGAACAGGCGAAAGGAAATACCTGACTGGAACCGGCACCACCGTGGTCGGTGAAATAAGGACACCGTCAAGGCAGGGGCTGTCAATCACCAAAAGGGCTGTGACTTTCAGGACGAATAGCCGGCAGTCTATCCGAATTGCGATGTTACCTTGATTCTATTTCGGCAGATCACTTGAAATGTAGAAAATATATGCTGAGGAGATTATTGCCGAAGAGATACTGTTCGAATCTGAATAGCGATACACGGTGCATTTCGGACTCTGGCAGAACATCGTCAATCGACAGCTCCGTCGCTCGACTCCCACGGAAACCGGCAGCACACCGCGCTGATAGATTGACACTTCATCATAGACTACGATCAGGGCTATTTCCGGTCCATCGAGCGAGTGAGGACTAGCGACGGACCACCTTCTGACAATCCGAGACGCTTCCATGAGTACATCGCAGCATTGCATCCCACAACCACTTTTGCTTGCGGCGATACTACTCTCCGCGTTGGGACTGGGCTCATCGAAGCGGCTCACGGCAGGTGAAGGGGTGGAGTCGAAGATTGATTTCCGCCAGCAGATCCAGCCTGTCTTGGCAACGCATTGCTACGCCTGTCACGGCCCCGACGAGAGCACTCGCGAGGCCGATCTGCGCCTCGATGACGAGTCATCAGCTAAGGACTATGCAATCGTGGCTGGCGATGCCAGCAATAGCGAATTGGTTTCTCGGATTTTCACCGAAGATGCCAATCTGATTATGCCGCCTCCCGAGGCCCGTCATCCTCTGTCCAATGATGACAAACAGTTGCTCAAACGTTGGATCGAGGAAGGTGCCACATGGCAAAAACACTGGGCGTTCGAGCCCATCGCGTCCACCGAGAGTTCCGAGTCGTCGCCAGCAACGATCGATCGATATATCGCACAGCAGTTTGACCGCCACGGTCTATCACCCTCGCCTCTTGCTGACAAAGCCACGTTGCTACGTCGCGTGCATCTCGATCTCGTCGGCATTCCACCAACTCCGCAACAACTAGCAACGTTCGTCCACGATTCTCGCCCAGACGCGTTTGAGCATGTCGTCGACGAGCTACTGGCCTCACCTCACTATGGCGAACAGATGGCCGTCGAGTGGCTCGATGTAGCAAGGTATGCGGACACCAACGGATATCAAAACGATTTCGTGCGCAACATGTGGCCCTGGCGTGACTGGGTGATCCAGGCTTTCAATCAGAATCTGCCTTACGATGAGTTCATTGTCTTCCAAGTCGCGGGCGATATGTTGCCCGATCCGACTGATGAGCAATTGATCGCGAGCGGATTCAATCGAAACAACCCGTCGGTTACCGAAGGCGGCACGATCGATGAAGAATGGCGAATCGAAAACTGCATTGATCGCGTGGAAACAACCTCGGCAGCATTTTTGGGTCTGACGATGGGTTGCGCCCGCTGTCATGACCACAAATACGACCCGGTGTCGCAACAGGAATTTTATCAGTTTTTTGCGTTCTTCAATAACGTCGATGAACAGGGCGTTTACAACGAAAAACGCGGCAACGCGGGACCTCAACTGCATGTGCCCACAACGGACGAGACCGCTCGGTTGTTAGAAATTGCAGCCCAGATCGCCGACTTACGGCAGCGACTCGATTCCCAATCGAACGATGTCAACCGCGCAAGCACCGTCATGGAGCGATGGCGAGAGTTGCTATCAGCGCGTGATTCGACCACGCTCCCTCAGCCCGTCTACGTATCGAACGGGTTTGAAGGTAGCGAACTGCCCGAGGGCGACTCACCCGCCGGGCCGAGTTATGAATTCCCTGGACGAAACAACGCGGCGAGCACCCACCCAACACCGTCGTTCACGTTCGAGCGAGACTCACCGTTCTCATGGTCGGCATGGGTTCAAGGAGATGCCCGCGGCGCCATTTTCGGACACATGGACGAGAGCGATGGATTCCGAGGCGTCGACGGACTGATCCTAGCAGATGGTCGACTGAAAGTTCATTTGATTCATCATTGGTCGGACAACGCGATCGCGGTGATCTCCAAACGTCCATTTCAGGCTGGTCAATGGACCTCAGTGAGTGTGACCTACGATGGTGGGAGCCAAGCCAGTGGCGTGCGAGTTTATTTCAATGGCGAGCCAGTCGAACTTGAAATGAATGCAGATTCATTGACGCAGTCTGTGGCGACCGAAGTCCCGTTTAAACTGGGACAACGCTCGCACTCGGAGTTTCTCACAGGCGCGCTGGCGGATTTTCGGTTGTACGACCGCGCATTGTCCCAACAGGATATCAACGCTCTGCTTCATCACGCCGTCATCTCCCACTACGGTCAGCTCGCCACCACCGGCAACGAGGCTGCTGCGATGCAGGTTTGCAACCAGTATCTGCATGGCATCACCGACGATGGGACGACAGCCAAGCTGGCCGAACTGCAGACGCAGCACGAACGACTGTCGGCAAATACGCAGACAACGATGATCATGCGGGAGCGCGCGGGGCCCTACCGCGAAACGTTTCTGCTGCAACGTGGACAATACGACCAACCTGACACGAGCGTCGCGCTCATGCCGTCCATCCCCGCGGCACTTCCCCAGCTCCGTGCCGATCAACACCGCAATCGGTTGGGTTTGGCGAAGTGGATGATTGACTCCCGTAACCCACTCGTTGCACGAGTCGTCGTGAATCGTGCGTGGTTAAAATTCTTCGGGCGGGGTTTAGTCGAGACTGTCGGCAATTTTGGTTTGCAGGGCACACCCCCGTCGCACCCCCAATTGCTCGACTGGCTTGCCGACGATTTCCGAACTCACAACTGGGATCTGAAACGACTGCATAAAATGATTGTCATGACCGCGACCTATCAGCGTGCCTCTGATCTGACGGAGGAGTCGCTCGCTCGCGATCCCGCCAACCAATATTTCGCTCGCGGACCGAGATACCGGATGTCCGCAGAACAGATTCGTGATGCTTCTTTGAACGCCGCAGGGTTACTGGTCGAGCGGGTCGGGGGGCCATCGGTGTTTCCTTACCAGCCCGCAGGTTTGTGGGAGGAATTAGCCGGTGGCGCGAACAACGGTCCCTACGTGCCATCGCAAGGTGACGATCTGTATCGCCGCAGTTTGTATACGTATCGAAAACGGACCGTTGCTCATCCGACTTTGGCTACGTTTGATGCACCGACCTGGGAAATCTGCCAACTCCAGCGTCCCCGCACCAACACACCGCTGCAATCGTTGGCCTTACTCAATGACGTGACCTATGTGGAAGCAGCACGCAAATTGGCCGAACGGATGCTGATCGAGCCTACCCAATCTTCAGGAACCGAAACCTCACTTCGCGACTCAATTCGCCACGGCTTTTTGGTCGTGACTCTGCGCCAACCCAGCGCGAGCGAGCTGGATGTCTTGTGGCAGGGTTATCAGGTCTACAGCCATTACTATGCTGAGCATGTTGATGACGCCAACGAATTATTGACAACTGGTCAGTCGCGGGTAGATCCGTCATTGCCGCCGGACCGAATGGCGGCCATGACGTCGGTGGCAGCGATCCTATTGAACTTAGACGAAGCCGTCACGAAGGAATGAATAACATGATCGAGAACCGAAGACTATTTCTGAAATCGTCGGGCCTCAGTTTGGGGTCCATCGCTGCGGCGGCGATGAACGCCCGAGCCGAACCGAGCCCAGCGACGGTGCAAGGACGTATCTCGAGCTCAGCTCTGGCCGGTTTCCCACATCATCCGGCCACGGCCAAGCGGGTGATCTATCTGTTCCAATCAGGAGCTCCGTCGCAGTTCGAGTCCTTTGACTATAAGCCCGGGCTCAGCCAACTCGCCAAGACCGAGTTGCCAGATGAGATTCGCAATGGCCAGCGGCTGACTGGAATGACCGCCGGACAGTCGAGTTTCCCGATCGCTCCATCGATCTTCAAGTTTCAACAGCGAGGTCAGGCGGGCACGTGGGTGAGCGATCTGTTGCCCCATATCGGCGCAGTCGCCGATAAATATTGCGTGATCCGCTCGATGCACACCGAAGCGATTAACCACGACCCAGCGATCACTTTCTTTCAAACAGGCTCGCAGCTCTCCGGTCGCCCCAGCATGGGATCATGGGTCGCATACGGGCTAGGATCGATCAACGAGGACCTACCCACCTTCGTCGTCATGGTCTCACGGGGAACCGGTCGGGCAGCTGGCCAACCGCTCTACGACCGCCTGTGGGGCAACGGCGTCCTACCGGGAAAAACGCAGGGTGTGAAACTTCGTGGTGGCGCCGATCCAATTCTATATCTGGCCAATCCCGCAGGCTGCCCACCTCAAATCCGACGGCGAATTTTAGACGATCTGAAATCGCTGAATCAGGAAACGTTCGCACGCACGATGGCCCCAGACGTCCAGACCCGAATCGAGCAATACGAACTGGCGTTTCGTATGCAGTCATCTGTACCCGAGTTAATGGATTTCAGCGACGAACCCCAATCGGTGCTCGATAGCTACGGTCCGGATGTGTCCAAACCCGGCACCTATGCGAGAAACTGTTTGCTGGCCCGTCGCCTCGCCGAGCGGGACGTGCGATTTATCCAGCTCTTTCACATGGGCTGGGATCAGCATGACCACTTGCCCGATCACATGGGCAAACAGTGCCGTGATACCGACCAGCCTACGGCGGCACTGATCAATGATCTGGATCAGCGTGGACTCCTCGACGACACGCTCGTGGTGTGGGGTGGTGAATTTGGACGGACGGTTTACTGTCAAGGCAAACTGACCGAGACCAATTACGGTCGCGACCATCATCCGCGGTGTTTCTCCGTGTTTCTGGCCGGGGGCGGCATCAAACCAGGCACGGTTTACGGGGAAACCGACGAGTTTGGTTACAACATCGTTGCTAACCCGGTCCATGTGAACGATTTACACGCCACGATTCTGCACACGCTTGGCATCGACCATCGCAGGCTGACGATACCCTTTCAAGGTCTCGATTTAAAACTAACCGGCGTCGAAGAACGTCACGCCGTGACAGATATCTTGACCTGACGGATGAGCCGCCAGACTCGCCTAGATCGCAACACGCCCCAGATAGCGCGGCAGCGCCGCGCTGATGAGCCGTTGGGGGGTTACCCTGATTTTGACGAATAAGTATCGAGAACCATGGCGTTGTCCAACAACTGCAAAGACATATCGACCGCGCAGCACGGCAACGCGTCTGTCCCTGTCGAACTCTTGAAGCCTCATCGAACAATTCATTCGGGTCCACGTTTTTACCCCTCTCAATTTCGCGCCCGCGAATTTCCCAACATCGAGATCCGCCAGGCGGCCCCCAGCTCAAAACGCTGAAACACCAAACTCGAATCCAACGCTCTGCGTTCACCGACCATGAAGAACATCATGCAAATTCCATTAAGAACTCAGTGAAATAAAAACAGTCTTGCAGCCCTTCACCCAAACCGCCAAAACAACCCGTTTCACGACACCTTGCGTTTATCATGACAGGGTGTCGCCTATAAACATATTGGGCGACTCAGATGAATGACCAAGGCACATTTCGATTCTTTCCGACGCCCGTCGTCTGGCTGGGCGTCACTATGTGGCTCACACTCACAACTGCCGCGAGCTGGGCGGAAATCGTCGCGAACAACTACGAACTCCCCGTGATTGTCTTTGGCGTTGCAATCACTGCGTTTGCGATGGCTTGCGTCACTGCCTGGGCATCATTATTGACGGCTCTCGCCGTCAATTGGCTCGTAAACGATCGACGTTCGATGTTTCGCAAGCCGTTGCTTGAATGCTCTGCGTTCTTTGGATTCATTACCGCACTCGCGGTCTGGTCGGTCTTCTATGTGGATTCCTAACGTTTTCGCGATTCGCCGTCGCATAACATGGTTATTACGCTGAGACCTTCGGTACACCTTCCGAGTTTGGCGACGCGGGCTGGCCTTGTTACAATCTCTCGTCGTTCAGACATCGCTCGTTTCGCTCAGGGCGGTATCGCAAATACCTTCCGTTGGGTCACGCAGTCTCATCAAGATGGACGACTTTATCGCAACGCTCAGCATGGAACACTGCACGTCCGCGGCGGTGTTGGACGCAGCAACGTTTCGCAACGTCAACCAGCGGTTGCTTGAGCGCTTCTTCCCCAACGTCAAAAGCGCGACCGGTAGGTGGGTGTACAGCAACTACCGCTGGCACGGATACACGTTCGGCCACGAGATTGCACTGGCTGGCGACGCCGCCTTTGAGTGCTACCGCGAACAGACGGTTGTCCCATTCTATATCTATCACGAATGTCACGACGCAATGCTCGATTGCGCGGCAGCGACATGGCCAGATATCCGCTCGTTTGCCGACGACATTTACGTTTGCCCCCACGACATGACGTGGCTATTCACCACCACTCACGAAATGTCGATTGGTCTTGGTCCTTTCTTCGCCGCACCCGGTGCTTAGCGTCACACAACCTGGCTTTTACGCTAGGCCTTCAACACACCTTTCTTGGTTGGTCACGCGGGCTGGCATTGGTAGAATCTCTCGTAGTTCAGGCATCGTTCGCTTCGTTCAGGTCGGTGTCGTAAAAAGCTTCCGTTGTACGCCGCAGGTTAATCGTTGGCCAACCTCATTATCGAAAACTCGCCGACGATCCAATGGTACTCCGATCTGTTTCCATTCTTCTCGTTGATCGAATCAACGATCCGATCTCACTACTGGCTATGGACGGACGTTGACGTCACATCGGAGCTGCCTGTGCCACCCAACGACCACGACCGCTACTTGATCGATGGCGACGTTCTTTTTGATTTCACGCTCAAACGTCCGCAATTCGTTTGGTCTGTCCTGTCTGCATTGCCCGCTGATACCAACTGTGATCCAGCGGCCCTCGAATCCGCACCCTACGCCGACGGCAATTCCGAACTTTGGCGTGGTTCACCTCGGCCACAATTACCGGATGCGCATTTTGAGATCGTTTGCTGGGACTCATCCGCCACCTTGTTGATTGGTGCGTCTGGCAACGTCGCTGATGCATTTCTCATGGCGTATCCTGACGCGCGTTACCTCGATGTTGACAATCAATCGCGAGGTTAGCGGCGGGCAACATGGTTTTGCCGCAAAGCTGCACGTTCTACGTTGGAAAATCTTTTCTCAATACGTCCAATGCTTCAGTCACGTCCACTGGCAATTCAACCCCGCGGAAACCTATTTGGCTGGCGAGGTGTTCCTCCGTTGGTACAACTTATTCGTGTGCCACGATTTCCGCTTCGATCACCACTGGCGTCGACAAAACCTGCTGTTGGGCGTCTCAGACCGTCAGAAACACGATGGCGGTCGTTCGATTGAGCCACGCATTGTTTCAACCACGAAATACACGAAGGACACGAAATAGACCACCGCTGACTTTTCGTGTGGTTCGTGTCTTTCGTGGTTCAAGATTCCCATCAATTTCACGACCGCTTACACATCTCTGACACCGAACCGTTCTAAGCCACGTCGATAGAGATATGCAACCTGCTTGTACGCCTTAAGCAGGGGCGGCCAAGTCGTTACGCCACGCATTGAATCAACCACGAAATACACGAAGGACACGAAATAGACCACCGCTGACTTTTCGTGTGGTTCGTGTCTTTCGTGGTTCAAGATTCGCTTTGAGTGCACGGGCGCGTTGCACATCTCTGACACCGAACCGTTCTAAGCCACGTCGATAGAGATATACAACATGGTTGTACACCTTAAGCAGGGGCAGCCGCGCCGTTGTGCCGTGCATTGAATCAACCACGAAATGCACGAAGGACACGAAATAGACGGCCCCAAACTTTTCGTGTCGTTCGTGTATTTCGTGGTCCAAGATTCGCTTTGATGGCACGGGCCGCTTGAACATCTCTGACACCGAACCGTTCTAAGCCACGTCGATAGAGATATGCAACATGGTTGTACACCTTCAGGAGTGGCGGCCGCGCCGTTGTGCCGTGCATTGAATCAACCACGAAATACACGAACGACACGAAATAGACCACCGCTGACTTTCGTGTGGTTCGTGTATTTCGTGGTCCAAGATTCGCGTCAATTACACGACCGCTCGCACATCTTTGACACTGAACCGTTCTGAGCTACGTCGATAGAGCAACCGCGGGACAGCAATCTACCGCGACCGAAAGATCTCGCTGGTGAGGACCTCGGTCACCATCGTATGGAGTCCATCGCCATCCGCTCTGACAACCTCCACGATGCGATCGATCTCGTACTGATCACGTCGTTCCATGTGTCGTCCCGTCGCGTACGTCAACAATTTTTCGATCAAGTTGCGAACAAAGTGATCACGGCGACTCTCGACAAGCACTTCCTTGAAGCCCGCAAAGTCGCTGTAGGTTTCTCCCGACGGCAGCGTTCCCGACGGGTCTACTCGAGCTGCTACGCTTTTGTTCTTCGGCTTAGGGTACTTCGTTCTCCAGCGTCCGATGGGGTCAAATGTCTCAAGTGCAAATCCCAGTGGATCGATATTTCGATGGCACACACTGCAAGTTTTGTCCTCGCGGTGTTTCTCTAGCTTTTCTCGGATCGTCTTGGCGCCGCTAACGTCGCTGTCGATCGAGGGAACCTCATCAGGCGGTGGGGGAGGTATGATTCCAAGGATGTTTTCGAGCACCCATACACCCCGCGTCACTGGCGATGTATCAACTCCGTTGGCGCTGACGGTTAGCACTCCCGCCATTCCGAGCAAACCGCCTCGTTGCTCGTTTCCAGCGACGCTGACCCGTTGAAATCCATCTCCCAAACGCAAACTGTCCTGCTCCGGCAATTGATAGAGTTTAGCCAACTTTTTGTCCACGAAGGTGTAGTCGGCGTTGATGAAATTCGTAACCGATCCGTTTTCGTCCAGCAGATTCCGAAAGAAGCGCCGAGCCTCCTCCTTCATCGATTCAGGCAAGTTCTCGGCATAGTACTCCGGCGCCGCCTTGCGAGGTGGCGGCAGACTGCCGATGTCTCGTAGGTTCAGCCAGCTATCGAGAAATCCGTTGATGAATTCATTCGATCGCTCGTCCGCAAGCAAACGACTAATTTGTTTTCTTAATTCGTCCGCTTCTGTCAAGCATTCGGATCTTGCCGCTTCAAACAGGATCTCGTCCGGTGGCGCCGCCCAAATCGCGTAGGAGAGCCGTGACGCTAGATCGAAGGGGCGTAGGTCGCTCTCGTCTTCGGGAGTAATCTCGCTCAGATACAGAAACGAGGGGGAGCAAAGAATCATTTTCAACGCGTCCAATGCAGCTTGGCGCGGTGTGGCGTGTTCGGACAAGCGTGTCTGATAGATAGCCTCGATCCGCGCCCGATCACGGTCGTTGAGGGGTCGACGGAAGGCTCGCTCGCCAAAGGCAAATAGTTGTTCAAGAGCACGATCTGGCTGAAAACCATCGATGCCGAATACGGTGACGTCTTCTTTCCCGCCGTCAGCTTCCTTCAGCGGTCCTCGGACTTTGATTTCACCGATCTTGATGTGCGGCAGCGCCCCTTCGCGAAGCAATGACGTGCGGCTCACGCCGACCTTGGGATTCTTGAACTCGTCTTGGTATCTCTTGTTGGTCTCGATCACCGACGCCCGCGACTCATAAGGACCGTTGGGGAAGATAAACCGAGGTGTTTGCCCCGCCTCCAGCCAAACGCGAAACGTCAGCCATTCGGGCTGCTCATCGGGCACGACGGTACACCCCAGGATGGGCTCAATTGCCTGCGGGTAATGGATATGCCCCTTGGTCGCGTCACCAGGGACCACGGCGAGTTGGAAGGGCTCGGAGAAATCGATACGGAAGATTTTGGGGTCATAGTGCGTGTCGCGGTGCATCGCCTGGGCAAGAACTTCGATATCATAAAGCCCAGAGACAGGGACCCCCTCCAAGAAATCCTCAATATGGCCATAACCGCCTTGCCGCGTGTCCGTATTGGGCTGTTCATACAAACAGAGAAATTTAAACTTAAAGACGCTTCGGTGCGCCCCTGTCAGCTCTTCGTACTGTTGAAAGTTATCAGTAAAATGCCATGATTTTGGTTCCAGGTTCGGCTTACCCAGGCGCGTCTCGACAAGACGTGAGGCGGCTTGGAAGTATTGGTCCAACAAGAAGCCTGACGTGACCAGCGACTCCCCGATGGTGTCCATGTGATGGCTGGTGTTGTCTTTGGGGAAATCCGCGGTTAACCCCAAAGTATCGACGCGACGACCGAATAGTGTCGCCAGCGTGTTTTCGTACTCACGATTGGAAAGTCGCCGCATCACTGTGCGTCCACCGCCCCCCGGCGCCTTGTCGTCGGCTTGGGAGACTAGATTTCTCAGCGCGGTAACGAACGACACACGCTCGTCATCCGTGGGCTGATCGGATTCCTCCGGCGGCATCACTTGCAGTGTCACTTGGTCGATCATTTCATCGGCCGTTATCAGCTGTTGCTCTGAAACAAGCGGCAATGAGAACGATTCGAATTCGCGTTCACCTTCAGCGGTATCCGCGTCATGGCACTCCAAGCAGTACTTTTCAACGAAACCTGAAATTACGGGCTGAAGATCGGGTTCGGTGTCCGCGGCGACGGCGAAAGGGCTGACTGAACAACAGATGCCAAGCACGAGCGCACCGCGCCGGGCTGTCGACAGAAATAAGCTAATCACGTGCGTGGCCATCGCGGTTATGAAAATGCCCCGGTACTGGTACCGAACGAATCCTTCTCGATTCCCATCCGCTGAGCGATGTCGACGAAGAGGTTGCATAGGGGGATGCTGCCGGAGTGTCTCGACGCGACATTCCGGAACTCACCGCTACCATAGCCGCCCCCGGCCACGACGATCGGTAGGTCACTGTTGGTGTGTGAACTGCCGTTTCCCATACCGCTGCCGAAAACGACTGCCGTGGAGTCCAGCAAGGTCTGTTCGCCATCTTGGACGTCGGCAAGACGTGTCAAAAATTTTCCAAAGTGCTCCAACTGGTAGGTTTCAAGAGTAATCAAGTCTGCGATCGCCGCATCGTCGTTGCCGTGATGTGAAAGACTGTGATACGACTTATCGATGCCGAGATTTTGAGGCAAGAAGCTCCCGCCAATCTCCAGAGTCGCGACCCTGGTGGAGTCTGTTTGCAATGCCAAGGCAATCAGCTCATACAACATCGGCAGATCGTCGACCGTGTTCGAGTCGGCTGGTTTCTCGAAAGGTGGAGCAGGCTTGGGCTGATCTGCCCACCGCCGGCGGACTTCGAGTCGTTTCTCGACATCTCGAATGGAGCTGAAATACTCGTCCAATTTAGCCCTGTCTTCCTGATTGACCTGCTTAGAAAGAGCCCCGGCTTCCTCCAGCATCAAATCGAGCACAGAACCTTGCAATGAGTTGTCTTTGACCCGCTGGGCCCGTCGTTCTTTCGACTCGGTCACGAAGAGTCTGTCAAACAATTCGGCGGGGCCGGTGATGGGCGGAACACGGACACCCGACTTCGTCCACGACATCTGACACCCGCCATGAATTCCTCCTTCGGATCCCACCGTTAACGACGGAAATCGAGTCTCGGTACCAACCTCATCGGCAATGAACTGGTCAATGGTAACGTTGCCATCAGGCCGGTTCTTTGACTCATGATGGAGCACACCGGAAAGAAAGGTGTGCACGGCAAAGTGCCCACCTCGCAAACCATGATCGAGCCCGCGATAGACCGTGATATGTTCGCGATTGGCAATGAGTGGTTTCAGGAGTGTTGTCGCTTCAAATTCACGTCCTGTGGTCTCGGGGAAGAATGATTTCTGTTGGAAACCAAGCAGATTGCCCACCGCGACAAAGCGTCTCGCACCGACGCCGGCGCCGCGGGAAGCCTGAATCGCTGAGTTACCACCGACCGAACCAGCCATCAGGGACGGTAACCCCGGGAGAGCGAGCGATCCAGCGAGGGACCGGATTACAAAACGGCGACGATTAAGATTATTTGAATTTGACATGCAGCCATTCTAACATCGAGAGGACCACCCGATGCAACACGTGGATGAATATTGAATCGTCAAAACGGGACGCTATCACCAGATTGCTGTTATCGACGAGGCGTTTTCGGGGGGCAAAAATCCCGTATTTCCTAAGGCGTTCCTCGCGATCTTGCGTGTGGCAACTCCACAGGGCGCTCCGTAATCTGGTTTAATAGATGCGACATGACGTTAACTGATTCACCCCCGCTCGTAGAATCCGGCGCATGACCTCCCACCTCAGCTCCACACTCGCTCTCCTGTTATTCCCGTTCGTCTCGTGCGGCCTATCGCAACTCGCATGCGCTGACGAGCGACCGATACGATTCAATCGTGACATTCGCCCGATTCTGAGTGACAAGTGCTTTGCCTGCCATGGTCCCGACGCGGAAAGCGTCGCAGGTGACCTGCGTTTGGATTTGTCTGAATCTGCCGTCGACAACGGCGCAATCACGCCCGGCGTCCCCGGCGATAGTCCGCTGATCGATCGCATCGATTCTTCCGATGAGAACACGGTGATGCCGCCGCCACATAGCCACAAAACGCTGACGAGTGTGGAGAAGGATTTGCTGACGCGCTGGATTGAAGAAGGGGCGCAGTACGAACCGCACTGGGCATACACCTCGCTCCGCCGGCCAACGCCACCGTCACCGCTGGATTCTGATTGGTGTCGCAATGACATTGATTGCTTCGTCGCCGCCCGCCTCGAGAGTGAGGGCGCTGCGCGGGTGGCTCGAGCTGATCGGGTGACTTTGATCCGGCGTCTATCACTTGATTTAACTGGGATCGCACCGACGCCCGCGGAGGTCGATGCCTTCCTTGATGATCATTCCGAACACGCCTATCGCGAACTCGTTGATCGTCTCCTCGAGTCACCGCGTTTTGGCGAGCGAATGGCAATGTACTGGCTCGATCTCGTGCGTTACGCCGATACGGTCGGATACCACGGTGACCAGGACGTGTCGCAGTCGCCCTACCGAGACTACGTCATCGACGCTTTCAACGCCAACATGCCCTTCGATCAGTTCGTACGAGAACAGCTGGCAGGCGATCTATTGCCGGGGGCCACCCCAGCACAGCAAATCGCCTCCGGCTACAACCGGCTCAATCAAACCACCGAAGAAGGCGGCGCTCAAGCCAAGGAGTACTTGGCGATCTATTTCGCCGATCGCGTTCGCAATGTTTCCCAGGTGTTTATGGGTGCGACGGTGGGGTGCGCCCAATGCCACGACCACAAGTATGATCCCTACACCGCTAAAGACTTCTATTCGCTTGGCGCATTCTTCGCTGACTTGGACGAACGCGGGGTTTATGGCGCTCGCCAACGGCCGCCTACGATTCCCGTCTTCACCGCTGACCAACAAGCACACCTCGATCAGCACGACCAGCGGCTCGCCCAACTCAATAGCGAGCGTCTGTCACGACAGCAACAGCTCGCGGCCGCGCAACCCATCTGGGAGAATCAAGCACGAGCGCAGCTCGACCAAACGCGAGACAAAACCACAGTTTGGATTGAAGATTCACAGGACACTGGGGGTCAGAGCAGCGAATCATGGGAGTTCATTGGTCACGATCAGGGACCGGTATACAGCGGCACCCACGCGCGGCGGCAGTCATCCAGCGGCCTCGTCCAGCACGTTGTGCTGGGGGCGAAAACGACAATTCCCATTACCGAAACCACTCGTTTCTATACGTGGGTCTACCTCGATCCCGGTAACCCACCTCAGGCCGTGATGCTGCAGTTCCACGATGGTTCTTGGGACCATCGTGCTGTCTGGGGTTCGGATGCAATCAAGTATGGCAAGCGAGCCGAAAGTTGGGCCGGGTACCACCGGGCAGGTGATCTACCGCAAACGGGCCAGTGGGTTCGATTGGAGGTCCGCGCGGCCGATGTGGGGTTGAAACCCGGGAGCACGGTCGCGGGCCAAGCCTGGACGCAATTCGGAGGATTGACCTATTGGGATCACACAGCCTGGATCGAATCGGATTCCATGCCTGAAGACATCGCCCAAGCGCTGAGTCAACCAGTCGATGGTCGCAGCATGGAGCAGGCCCAAATGTTGACGGCATACTATCTAGCGCAGTCCCAGCCAATCATCGACATCGATCAGCAGATTGCGGCAGAACAAACCGCTCGTCAGACGATCGTGAATACTGCTACCACGGTAATGGTCAGTAAAGCTGTCACGCCGCGTCCCATTCGTGTCCTCCCCCGGGGTAACTGGATGGATGATTCAGGTGAGATTGTTGAGCCGGCGATTCCCGAATTCTTGGGATCGCTCGAAATTGACTCTCCGCGAGCCACACGTTTGGATCTCGCAAATTGGTTGTGTCGACAAGACAACCCATTAACGTCGCGGACATTTGTCAATCGAATTTGGTATTTGATGTTCGGGCGTGGAATCAGTACGAGTGTCGATGATCTTGGAGGGCAGGGTACCTATCCTTCGCACCCCGATCTACTGGATTGGTTGGCAGTCGAGTTTGTCGAATCCGGTTGGGACGTCAAACATTTGATACGCACCATTGTCAGCAGTTCGGCGTACCAGCAATCATCCCGACCGACGGAGTCACTCCGGGCGAGCGACCCATACAATGAATTATTTGCTCGGCAGGGTCGATTCCGCATCGATGCCGAGATGGTTCGCGACAATGCCCTCGCCGTCAGCGGTCTGCTCGTGGAACATCGCGGTGGCCCGAGCGTGAAGCCCTACCAACCGGAGGGTTATTACGACCATTTGAACTTTCCCAAACGCACCTACGTTGCCGAGACGAGCTCGAATCAATTTCGACGGGGCCTTTACACGCATTGGCAGCGAACCTTTTTGCATCCGATGCTCAAGGCCTTCGACGCACCAAGTCGTGAAGAATGCACGGCTGCGAGATCGCGATCCAATACTCCCCTGCAAGCTCTCACCCTACTGAACGATCCCACGTTTGTGGAAGCCGCACGCGTCTTCGCGGCGCGCATCATGCGAGAGGGAGGGAAGACCACGGCGGAGCGAATCCAATGGGCGTATCGCGAGGCGTTGTCGCACAAGCCTGCACCCGAGATCGCTGAAGAATTGGAAAAGTTGTCTATCGAGCACATTCACTCTTACACCGAGCAACACGTCGACGCCGAAGACTTGGTCGCCACGGGCGTCTCGCCGCCTGCAGAAGACCTCGATGCAGCCGAGTTGGCGGCGTGGACCAGCGTCGCTCGCGTGATTTTGAATTTGCACGAAACCATCACTCGCTATTAGGCCCGCCTACTTCGTAAGCGGCAAGACTATGTCATTCTTGAATCATTCATCGCAGCAGTTGGCCCGCCGCACGTTTCTACGGCAAACCGGGATCGGTGGCTTGGCGTTAGGGTCGTTACTGGAATCCGCTGTCGTGCAAGCTGCTGCGGTCGATTCATCGGTCATAATGCCACGCGTCAAACGCGTGATCCACTTGTGCATGGCGGGTGGGCCAAGTCATCTGGAAACGTTCGACTACAAACCTGAGCTCGCGCGGTTGGACGGACAGCCGATGCCAGAATCCATCACGCAAGGTCAACAGCTCGCTCAATTGCAAGGGCAGACGCTCAAGGTCATGGGGCCGCAACATAGCTTTGCCAGATACGGTGACAGTGGGCTGGAGATCTCGGAAATTTTACCGCATACGGCCCAACATGCCGACGACCTGTGCGTGATCAAGTCCATGTACACCGAGCAGATCAATCATGACCCCGCGCACACGTTTTTCAACACGGGGACTGCGATCAGCGGACGTCCATCGATGGGCTCATGGGTGCTCTATGGACTGGGGGCTGAAACGCAAGACCTGCCCGGCTACATCGTTCTGACGAGCGTGGGCGGTGGACAAGCACAACCTATCAGTTCACGACAGTGGCACTCTGGATTCCTACCGAGTCGGTTCCAAGGTGTGCAGATGCACGCCAGTGGAAACCCTGTCAACTATGTCGGCAACCCTGCGGGCGTGACTCGCCGCCAACAGGAAGAGATCATCGATACAATCTCGCGAATCAATGGCATCCGCAATGGCACGCTCGACGATCCCGAAATCGCGACCCGGATCAGCGGCTACGAAATGGCATTTCGGATGCAGGCGTCGGTGCCGGAACTGACGGACATGTCCGCCGAACCGCAACACATCGTTGACATGTACGGCTGCCGTCCAGGTGACGGTAGTTTCGCGAGCAACTGCTTGTTGGCTCGTCGCTTGGCCGAACGCGGAGTGCGATTCGTCCAACTCTATCACCGCGGCTGGGACCATCACGGGGGCGTCAAGGCAGGAACTGCCACGACAGCAAAGTTAGTCGATCAAGCGACAGCGGCGTTGCTCACGGATTTAAAGCAGCGTGACATGCTCAAGGACACCCTGGTCGTGTGGGGCGGTGAGTTCGGACGCACGCCGATGGCACAAGGCAGTGGCCGCGACCACCACATTAAAGGCTATTCAATGTGGATCGCAGGCGGTGGTGTTCGCAGCGGGATCAGCCACGGGGCCACTGACGAGTTTGGCTACAATGCCGTGGAGAATCGTGTTCACGTTCGAGATTTTCATGCCACGATGCTTCACCTGCTCGGTATCGACCACGAGAAGTTCACCTACAAGTTCCAAGGCCTCGACTTCAAACTGACCGGCGTCGAACCGGCGCACGTGGTTCGTGAAATCTTAAGCTAGAGAACACGAATGTTCGTTCGCAGCGGGCTCCGTTCTTAACGCAGACACCGCTCGGCGGTGTTGAAAGCGCGTCCTGGATTACAGAGCCCATCCCGGTCGCTGTTCCAGACGAGTGCCACACGATGAATCGGATTCCCTAGGCTAGGACGACCAATCGCAAACGGCTATCAGATTGACCAGCGAACACCTGAACATCACTACCTCTCGCTGTCGTGTTTCAAGTTCAATTGCTCCCGCCCATCGATGGTAAACAACGCTCGCCAGGTTTCGTCGCCTTGGTCTATCGGGACTGCTCCCGCCCATCCGTCACCCAGCCCGATTACCGTGGAGCCGGCCCGTACATTCAAGCCTCCGGTAGGGTTAGCATTGTCGTACGCATAGTCTTCGGGTTTGGTCCAGGGAACTGCCAGTTCCGGGCGGACTTCCACGATCGCCGCAGTATTCGATAGCCCATCGAGAATCTGTCGAAATGCATGATCGTTCTCTCCGCCGAGAAACGGTTTTTCGTTCGCTGGCGCCAGCAACGTTGTCCGACCATCCTCCGCACGAGAGAATGTCGAACCGGTAGGAGACTGGTAGATGTCAGGAATTTCTTCCAGGAGTTTGAAATTGTGTTCGCTATCCCAGGGCTCATCTAAATGAAACCTCTGGTAGAGATCGACGTACTCACCATCGCCGATGAACGGTAGCAAATAAACTCTCCAACTAAGCCCTCGTCGTTGAGCTGGATCGGAATTCTGTGCAAAGGGAGGGAGCCGATTGAACGCGGAATGGTAGTTGTGTACGGCCAACATCAAAGTTGACATCTTGCTTTGCAGGCGGCTGTTGAGTGTACCCTGAAAGCCTGCGTGGATCATCCGAATTAGTCGAACAAGACCGTTGGGGTCTTGATCGGTGCCACCGACGAAAAATGTGACTTGGTCGCTAGTGATTTCGCTTACAAATAGATCCGGCTCCGTCTCAGGCAGAACGTCCGCCTGGGGATCTACCCATTTTCGGTATAACGCCAACATGAGGTTTGGCATCTGGCTTCGCACACTTTTCGCTGTGTCGTCATTCTGACATTGAATGATCGCCTTGACTGTGCCTTGATCTGGATCAACACCGATCGCCAACCACTCAACATCTTTAACCCAGTCCAGCGACTGAGAATCTGGCGACCCCAGGCCCAGGGTTGGATGAGTTTCAGCAAACACAGCTCGCAAGGCTCTCGGTAGGGCGACAACCCAGCGGATGGGAAATTCAGCGATGGCACCGAGACCGGGTTGGAGCGCCCCGTCCATGTCGGTCGAATTGTCAAGCGACGAGGCGGGGAGGCCCGGCCACAACTCGCTGAGCAGTTTGGAACCTCCGGAGTCATTATCGATCGCGTCGGATACGCCGCGCTGGATGGCCTGCCAGAAGCTACGTTCTGCGGGCGAGAGCAGGCCGAGCACATCATCGGAAAAAGCCGAATTCCATGTCGCTCGATCGTCGACTTCGAAAGTGGTTTGCCAATTCGATGTTGCTTGAACTGCCGTGGACTCCGCTGGCGGCGTTTCGGTATCGGAGCTCTGTAGCAATCCAACTTCAAGGCGAATTCGCAGACTCTCAAGGCCATTAAAGGCGGCCTCAAGCGTGGCAAATTCGTTTTCCACCAACCAACTCAATGGCTCGCCGGTTACCGGATCGTCAGGGCAGGGCAGGGCCATATCGCTGAGCCTTTCGGGCCACTGCGACGCATGTGTCGCCAAGTGATCGCGAAGAGCCTCGATGATCTGCAGTATGGCGAGCCGCTGTTGGAGTCGCCAATTTGCGTGGACCACAGACCGCGCGAAGTCCGGGATGATCCACTGGATTGTGTTGTCCAAAGTTGGATACTGCTGCGAGATTCTCTCTCGACGTTTTTGGATGTTGCGGATCATTGACGCCTGGGCAGAGCCAGGAGCATGGTAGAGGTGATTCGCCTCGTGACTTGCCGACTCGTACATCCGCCGCATTGCTAGAAAGAACGCTTGAGTTACCGGCAACGCATCTATCTGTGCAGGCGTCAGATCGCATTCGTCACGCAGGTACGAATTAACCTCACCTTCCGCCGTCGCGATATAGAGTGACACCCCCAGTACACCGGTCGATTTGAACCGCTTTCCGATTTCACTCTCGTCACCGATCATCGGCATGATCTGGTTAAGAAAGTCAGCCCAGTCTATGTCGGTAATCGGATCGTCATCGATTCTGTCCAGAGGGCGCACTTGCTGAAATAGCAGGTTGGTCTCTAGTTCCACGCCTCGACGCTGATCGATCAACGGATTAGGCAATTCGGCGATCGCCCAGTAGAGATTAGGACTATCGGGCTCACCGAGAAGATAGATCGCATCCTCAAAACTCGATTGGGCAATAGCACTCCCCACGAGAGTCGATACTAAGAAAGGTTCATCGGAGAGATGACGAGCGAGTTGAAAGTTCTCGCCTAAGATGGTTCTCGCGATTGCGTATTCTCCTTCAGCGATCGCGACTCGACAGCGTAACGACTGATGACGGCCAAGCTGTCGAAGTGCCTGAATTTCCGGTAACAGGAAGCCCACGACATCGTCGACCTCGTGAATATTTCGGTCTAAATCAAAGTTGCGACATCGGGCGGCCCGGTGCAGCAGTTCACGTTGGAAATTCGAATACACTAAATAGTTATTTACCTCTTCTATGGGCAATTGGTCTGGTGGGGTCCGCAGCCACGACCACGGGGCGGGCTCAAAGTTGATATCGTCCCACATTCGCTCCGTCTGCTCGGATTGGAATCGCTCGATCGCTTGGCGTGCCGCTGTCTGTTCGAGAAACCCCAGCGCTTTGATATACCAAATCGCCGCGTTGGCGTCTCGCATCTCTTCGCTCTTGGGTAGCAAACGTATCGAATCATGCGTTGATGACTCAGCCGCCGGATACACCGTCAACGCACGATGAAGAATTCTACCACGAGGCGAGTCATACTCCTTCCAGCCATCGTCCTCTCGTCGCAGGACTTCATCGGATCTTTCTCGTGAGGCTGATGCCGACTTCGCTGGATCATCGGCGGGTGCCCGACTAGCTGGAAAGGCCTGCCACAACAGGCTCACCATCAGCACACATGTTGCGTGCTTGATGAGGGGAGTTTTCAATGTCTGCAGCTTCATCTTCTAGGCCTCGTTGAGAATCTGATCAATCAATTCCCGTCGCGTCGTCGGCGTATGAGAATGGTGATGATCGCGGGTGATTTCGTCGGGTACGGTTGCGTCGGATTGTCCAGGAACACGTCGCAGGGAAGATGGGATTTCTGGCCAATCTGCCATCGTGCGAAGATCGCTGCCGACCGTCAGCACTGCCGATGAGGGCGAGTACATACGGTGCTGTGGTGTCCAACCGGGCAGGGATACCAACCTCTCCGCCGGCGCATCTTCGCTCGTTGCGACGATCGGTTGGTGCTCTAGGCGAGCGTGGGGACGGGCGTCCGAAATGCTCGGACCAGACGTTTCTCTGGGGGGGACCAGCCATGGTGCCACGAGCAACATCGCGGCCGCACCGATGGCAAATCCGCTCGCCCAGACGCCAACCAATGCAGCGCGCGACACACTCCGCTGCGGTTTGGGATCAGACCGTTGCGATTCCGACTCCTGCAACTTGGCCTCGACCGCCGCGTAAGCACTCGACGCGAGTGGACGCGGTTGGATGCCTCTCAGTTTGTTTTCGAACTCATCGATTGGTGGCATTTTCAACCTCCAGTTGCATGCGTAGTTTTTCAATGGCGGCGTGATAGCGGCGATGGACCGCGGATGTTGAACAGTTCATCAGTTCAGCCAGATCATCCAACTTCATTTCGCCCCACACCCGAGCGACCACAATCTGCCGCTCATCAGGATCGAGTTGGTCAAGAGCGTTTTGCAAATCATCTGCATCGAACGGGCATGTCTTGTCGTGGGCTACCGACCAATCGGCGTCCGACTGTTCGGCCACCGCCCGTTGGCGATTAGCCCGGCGAGACTCTGTGCGACCAATGTTCTTGGCTTTATTGCGTGTCACCGAGTACAGCCAGGCCTGTGGATTTTCTGGCCACGCCGATGCGGCAATCAAATCAATGAATGCCTCCTGGACCGCGTCATCAGGTGCACGACACCACTGAGCTGCATACAACCTGAGGGCGGGCCCCTGCGAGTCGAGTAATTCGCGAATCTGCGGGGACCGCATCGTTTTCTTACTCCTGTTCGCGGCAGCGGATAGGCCCATTCATGGAGTAGTCACCGCACAACTACAGATTTCCCGATTGCAGAATAGAATTTGATGACGAATGAAACGATTCGTAGCCACGCCCACCAACGTGCCTGAAAATTCTTACCGAGACGCGTGCGCGCGGTGCTACCCAGACATGCTCGGGACCACGCTGCTAGGCGGTGCCCACTATCGCATCAGGACAGCATCGAGTTCCCGCTCACAAGCCGCAACGATATTCTCGACGATGCCGTCGGCATCAGTGCCGCTCAGGGTTTCACTCAGACTCTGCAGTTCCAACGAGAACAGAACTCGTTTTCGATCGGGGCCATCCTGTTTTTCGTTGCGATACGTTTCCTGGTAGGACAGGTTTGTCAGCCGCTCGTCGGCAGCAGAGTGAATCACATTGGACAGTGCGTCCCAGCGAACCGACTCGGGAATTACCAGATTGAGATCTCTCAGGATGGAGGGAAATGCACTCACGGCCTGCTGCTGAGGAACGAGATGCGAAAGCTCGACAAGTCGTTCCGCGGACAGTTCGGCAGCAATAACGCTGCCGGGCAACTTCCAGGACCGCACCAAGGAATCGGCCACGACACCTAAGTATCCGATCACCTCATCGGTTTGACCATCAGCTAGTGTTAATGCGACCACGCCTCCGCTCGCGAATCCATCTCGCTCGACGGTTTCAACGCTGAGCTGGCCGCGAATGCCCAGACGCGTCAACGCCGTCTCAATGATCCCCTTGGCAACGAAAAAGTCGTCGCCCATGATCAATCCAACATGATACGTTTCAACCGGTAACGCATCAGCATTCCCGTCATCTTGTGGCGGAAGATAGGCGTGAGCGATTTCAAAAAGATCGGCATGCAGTGAGGCCGATGCCCAGTTTGCCGCGCGGCTTTGGAGCAGACTCGGGATCAGGGTGCGGCGCAGACGCTTGGAACCTTCCAACATCGCGGTACGCGTCTGCATTGCAGGGCGATCGGTCCACGGCGACAGCGATGCGTCTAATTTTTCAGTCACCACACTCGGTGTCATTGCTTCGCTCAAGCCCGCCGACGTCAATACACCTCGGAGACGAGCCATGGCGGAATCAAACGGGCGCTTGCTACTCGGCGCGACCGGAATGGGCGCATTCTCTGGAATTTTGTCGTAGCCATGAATCCGTGCAACCTCTTCGATTAAGTCGGCTTCACGAGTGAGGTCATGCCGCCAAGACGGTGGGACGCACCGCAAGCTCGCGGCGTTTCGATTCGCACCGGCTTCACTGGCACCGTCATGGGCAAGGTCGACTCGACACCCCAGTCCCGCCAAAATTCGTTGAACCGTCGCCACATCGATCTCGATACCTAAAACGCGTGGCAACTGCGACAACCGGAGCTCGACGGGCGGACGATCAGCGACCGAAGGAGCCGTGTCAATCACGCCAGCTGCGACGGACCCGCCGGCAATTTCCGTGATCAATTGACACGCTCGGCGACTCGCCCAATCGATTCCGCGTGGATCGACGCGTCGCTCGAACCGAAATGACGATGGACTGTGCAGCTTCAATCGTCGGGCGGTACGGCGGACTGCAAGTGGCGTGAAGTCTGCGGCCTCGATAATTACATCGGTGGTGCGTTCGGACACCTCGCTACTGGCACCGCCCATCACGCCAGCGATCGCGAGCGCCGCGTCAGCATCAGCGATCACGCACGTCTCAGCGGTCAAATCGTAGTCACGATGGTCGATCGCTTGCAGCTTCTCCGAGGGGAGTCCCGGCCGGATAACCAACTGCTGGCCAGCAACGGCAGCAGCATCGAACGCGTGCAAAGGTTGACCGCATTCCATCATGACATAATTGGTGACATCGACCACGTTATTGACGACGCCAATCCCCATCGATCGCAGGGCGCGTTGTAACCACTCAGGGCTCTCGCCGACCGTCACGCCTTGGATTACGCGAGCGGTGTATCGCGGGCATGCCTCAGGAAAATCATTAGCAACGCTGATCAGGTCGGCGGCCTGCACAGCTGACTCGGTGAACTGGACCTTGGGCAACTTCAGCTTTTGCTCGGTCAGGACGGCAATCTCCCGCGCCACACCGATGTGACCGAGACAGTCGCCGCGATTGCTGGTCACTTCTAGATCGACGATTGTCTCGCCGTCGACTGTCTCACTTGATTCATGATTCAAACCCGAAAGACTCAAGCGATCCACCAACTCATCGTGGGGAAGCTTCAGGTCAACGTACTGCGACAACCAGGAGAGAGTGACGAGCATGGGGATCGTGTCAAAGAGATGGAAGGAAGAATGAAAGCGTGCAAAAGAGCGAACTGTCGCAGGGCAGGCTCCCAGCCTGTCAAGTTGAGCACGTCAGGCTGGAAGGCGATGTTGGGCTTGCGAGTGGGACAGGCAGCTCATCCTGCCATGGCAACAGTGCATTAAAACTGTTGCAGGAACCGCAGGTCGCCGCTGTAGAGGTCACGGATATCAGTGATTCCGTGACGCCGCATGCACAGCCGCTCAACGCCTAAACCGAACGCAAACCCGCTGACCTTTTCGGGATCGTAACCGACTGCCGCGAAGACATTCGGGTCCACCATGCCCGCGCCTCCAAATTCAATCCACGTGCCGTTCCACAAAAAGTCGACTTCGACACTAGGTTCGGTAAACGGAAAGAATGAGGGCCGGAAACGAATCTCAACGTCGTCTCCGAGATAGTTATTGGCGAACACCCGCAGCACTGTCTTCAGGTTGGCCATCGTGACGTTTCGGTCGACGAGCAAGCCTTCCATTTGATGAAACATGGGAAAGTGAGTGGCATCGGGCGCATCGGGTCGATAGACACGACCGAGTGAAATGATTCGGATCGGCGGCTGATGCGTTTTCATCACCCGAATCTGCACCGTGCTGGTTTGACTGCGAAGCAGCCGATTGCCTTCCCCAGTCTCGCCTGCTCCATCGGCATCGCTCACGCCCGCGGTGGCGAGATAAAAGTTATCGAGCGGGTCACGGGCAGGATGATCTTCAGGAATATTCAGTGACACAAAATTATGCCACGGATCTTCCACTTCCGGCCCCTCAGCAACCTCGAAGCCCATCCGCCCCATGATCTCGGTGAGATGATCGATCGTCTGAGTGATCGGATGGACGTGGCCGAGAGTCTGCCGGATACCGGGCAGGGAGGGATCAAATGTCGGATCGATTTGCACATCGACCCCTCCAGCCAAACCATCTTCCGCTTTTTTGAAAGCGTCGTTGATGGCATTTTTGACTTCGTTGAGCCGCATGCCTGCTGCACGCTTGTCGCTCGGCTCGATACCGCCGAGCATTTTCTGCACGTCCTTGAACTGCCCATTCTTGGCACCAAGGAAAGCGACGCGCGCCTGCTCAAGCGATTCGGAATCCGAAGCGCTTCCAAATGCAGATTCGGCCTCGCTTTGGAGCTGATCCAAGCGACTGAGGAAACTTTGCAGCGACATGCGAAAAACCGACCTTACGCTGCTTGCGTTTCGGCAGCCAACGCAGCCTTCACCGCATCGCACACGTCTTTGAACCCGGCGGGATCGTGGATTGCCATTTCCGACAAGGACTTCCGATCCAAACCGATATTGGCTTTCTTCAGACCGAAAATGAACTCGCTGTACCGCAGATCATGCATCTTCGCAGCCGCATTGATCCGGATAATCCACAATTTACGGAATTCACGTTTCCGCACCCGACGGTCGCGGAACGCGTACGCTCCACTGCGGAGCAGGGTCTCTTTGACCGATCGGGTCAATGACCCACGACCGCCTACGAAGCCTTTTGCACGTTTGAACAGACGTTTTTTAGCTTGTGTCCGGGCGGCACCTTTACGTGTACGCATCTTTCGAAATTCCTTGTGGAGGGGTTTCAGTCATTGCCGAGTCTCGATTCAGGCCCCGGCAAGCAGATGCCGAAGTTTTGCCCAATCGAGTTGCCGGGCGATTTCCTAAGAGTGAAGATTGACGGGTAAATAGAGATCTAGTTGCTGTAGCCGTTGAGAGCGGCATGGATCGTTGGTTCCATGCAGCTGTCTAGCGACGTGGTGCCACGCAGGTTGCGGCGTCGCTTTTTGCTCAGGCCTTTCGCCAGGTGGCTCGTGCCGCTCTGGCGGTGCATTGCCTTGCCATTGGCACTGAGTCGGAATCGCTTTTTGGTGCCCTTGTGGGTCTTGACTTTGGTTCCCATGAAAATTCCATGATTGCAGGGGTTGTTCAATTCGCAAAATGCGTGATTTTCGGCGGATGATAGCGAAGTGGTAAAGCATTCACCAGGGGGTTTGTCTCGGCAAAGCAGGCAGATCCGTGTCCGATGGGGTATGATAGGCTGGCCCGTCGAGCCCGATCGCATGTCCGTCACTGAGCGTCGAGCCTCCCTCGCCCTGACCGGCACGCCTGTACCCAGCCTCGTATTCTCTGAGCGTTTCCGTTGAGCCCTACCGCCCCCTCTGCCTCTCAGACACCTCCACCGCCACCGATCAGCACGGATGTTGCACAAGTTGCGGAGATCGCCAAACGGGTTATCGGAAATGTCGAGAACGCAATCGTAGGAAAACGCAAACAATTAATCCTATCGCTCGTCGCCTGGCTCAGCGGCGGGCACATCCTGCTCGAGGACGTTCCCGGTGTTGCCAAGACGATGCTGGCTCGGGCGCTCGCTAAAAGTCTCGGCTGTCAGTTCAAGCGAGTCCAGTGCACGCCTGACCTCCTGCCCTCGGACGTGACCGGCACATCGATTTTTAACCAGAAGACAGCGGAGTTTGAATTTCGTCGTGGGCCGGTGTTTACGCAAATCCTACTCGCCGATGAAATCAATCGAGCGACTCCCCGAACACAGGCCTCACTCCTCGAGGCGATGGCAGAGGGACGGGTAACGGTAGATGGCAAGACCTACACACTCAAACCACCCTTTTTAGTCATTGCGACACAAAACCCGGTCGACCATGAGGGCACCTTCCCGCTTCCCGAGGCTCAGCTCGACCGATTCTTGATGCGATTCTCGCTTGGATACCCGACGATCGAAGAAGAACTGCGGATGCTCTCCCTGCTGCAGCGCACCCATCCCATCGACGGACTCGATGCGGTGGCCACAGCGGATCAGCTCGTCGCGGCGCAAGCGGCTATCCGCGAGGTCCATGTCGATCCGCGGGTTCAGCAGTACCTCCTCCAGGTCGTGCACCAAACCCGCAACAATGAACACCTTGCCCTCGGCGGCAGTCCGCGGGCAACGATTGCTCTCTTCCGCTGCTCCCAGGCGATGGCGGCTGTTCGCGGACGCAATTTCGTGCTGCCCGACGATGTCAAGAAGATTCTCGCACCGGTGATGAACCACCGCCTCATCCTGCGGCCCGAGAGCCGTTTGCGGAAGATGACGACAGAGAAGGTGCTCGACGAGATACTGGGCGAGATCGCCGTTCCGACAATCCAGGCGTGAAACCGATCGCCGTGAGTTCTCCAGTCTCCACCAACGCAGGCGCGCCCTCACCGCCTTCCCCACCCTGGTTTACTGTCATTGCGATCGGTGCCGCGATGCTGGTGCTCGGCATGATCGCTGGCGCGGGTCTGTGGATGGTGGCGGCGGTCGCCGTCGCGATGGTCATCGGCATCGGCGCATTTGTTTCGACCCAGTGGTCGATCAGCGTCATCGCGGTCCGCGAGGAGCTGCCGGAGCAAGGCCGTGATATGGAGGTGCTGGTTGGATCACGGGTTCCCGTATGCGTTGCGGTAACCAATACGGGACGGTTGCCCGTTGCCTGGGTGCTCGCAGAAGACCTATTGCCGCGGGCTGCGGTCGACGAAATCAAAGAGACCGATGATCTCGTTTCGCGGACCCGGATGGGACCGCTCACGGTCGAAGGGGCGCGCTTGGCTGTCTTGGCACTGCTGCCAGGGCAGACCAAACATCTCCGATACAGTGTCCATTGCCGCCGCCGGGGATACTTCCAGATCGGCCCCACGGTACTCGAGACTGGCGACCCCGCCGGCATGTTTCGGCGTTATCGCCTCGGTACACCGCCGCTATTCATCACCGTGCTGCCACGGATCGAACTGATATCGAATTATGAAATTGGTTCTCGCCGCCCGATGGGGGAAATTCGCATTCGCGCGAACGTGATGCCTGACCCTACTCGCATTCGTGGGATTCGGCAGTGGCAGATTGGAGATCCCATGCGTAGTGTCCACTGGGCCGCCACTGCGAGAACCGGCACGCTACATACAAAGATCTATGAGCCGTCGTCGGTAATTGGGGCGACGATCGTCGTTGACCTCCATGTCTCTACCAATCCGGATCGCAACGAACCGTTACGAACGGACCTGAGTGTGACAGCAGCGGTATCGATTGCCGCGGCACTCCATGAGGCTGGCGAGCCATTCGGAATGGCCACCAATGGCCGCGATGCGGCCGATCGGGTTCGCACGGAGGGATTTCGTGGCGACCATCGCATCGGCGATCATTTTGCCGTCCGACAAGCTGCTGGGGACGCCACGGCCATGCGGCGGAAGAGTGATCGCCTCCGTCCCGTTCTGATCGAGGTCGATCGGGGACCAGAACACCTCAAGGAGATCACCCGCACACTCGCCCGGATCGAGCGAACTGATGGATTGACACTACCGGAGTTCCTGATCGATACCGAACCGCGACTGTCCATGGAAACGACGTTGCTGGTGATTCTGCAAGAGGCACCGCCGGAAACAGTCGCGTCACTGGTGGGGTTGTCACGGCGCGGGTGGGCCGTCGCGGTTGTTCTCAATGCCATCAGCATTGACGACTTCACTCGTTTAGCAGCACCGCTACTGGCCGAAAGAATTCATGTTTCGCACCTCATGGATCAGGACAGCGTTCGCGACGTGTGCCGCGAACAGGTATCGCGATAGAATCAGCGGCTGATCGCTCCGTAGAGACTGTGCTTCGTTACCTTGGGAACGGCGATCGGCAGAGGCTCGACGTCAAAGGGATACTTTTGGGCGACGCACTTGACCGGCACACCCTGTGTCGTCTGACGCTTGACATGATCAGCCAACTGGGGATCCACATTGAAAGCGCGGTATTCTTTCATAACGCGCTGAATCTCCGGTGCATATTCGAATCCGCCGCCGGGCAGTTCTTTCCCGAGAGATTCAAAGCTGCCGATGGTGACAATCGATTGAGTGCGGTCATGGAATTCATAGGCTTCGACACCTTCGGCCCGCAACAATGCAACCATGCGATTGGCATCGACACCACACTGCAGCATTCGCTTCGCACTGGGCTCGTAGTTTTTCTCCTTCTTGCCATCGACAATCGTGTTGAAACCGGTGAACGTGCGAACGACGACGGTGTACTTGCCTTTGCAATTTAACAGGCTGTTTGGTTTGTCGTCGTTGAGACTGCGGACGAACGAGTCGACCTCCGGAGCCCGAAAATAGTCCTCGGGTAGCATGGGGTTGCGGGTAAGAAATGCGTTCCCCATCGGACCGCGTTTCTTGTCAGCAAATCGCTCGGTCAACCGCTGATGCATCACCTTCACCGCCGTCACGGGGTTCCGGAAGTCTGTCTCGGCCGCCATCTCCTTCTTATCACCGAACACTGCACAGGACGCGGTTTTGACGCGTTCCAAATCAGCATCGATCTGGGGATGTTCAGGGCTGTCGTACTCACCCACCAACACCGCATGTGCTTTGTAGCGAATCTGATTTTGGTACTTCATGCGGCGTTGACCGTGCGCGCCGCCAGTGCGTTGGACGGCAGAGCCAGGGTTCACCGTGCCGGAGAAGTCAAAGTCTTCTTCGAACACGAACGCGGGCAGGTTGAGATCGCGGCGAATCTCCAGCGCGAGCCGCTCGGCCCGTTCGCTCGAACCTTCGCCCACGAACGTATGAGCGAGCACCAACCAGGGGCCATCTTCGGGTGTCAGTGAGTATGATTTGGACTCGTCCGCGTTGACACGCTGGTCACCGCGAGAAAACATTCGCAATAGCGATGGTCCCTCAGCCGGTGCGTTGGGCGTCGCGCTCGCCACGACGAGCAGTGCGAGCAGTGCAATCGATCGGTCACAAAACATGCGGGCCATCGGTATCTTGATCATGGAATCGGCTTTCCTGCAGTCGGCTGTCACGCGCTCGAATTGAACCGGGCGGGTGCGATGAGAATCAAACGTCGATGCTGAGCTACCACAATCAGATGACACAAATCAAGGGCGTCCCGTCGACAAACTGAGGCCCGATGATCGCTTCACTCGGATAGTAGAAATAAGATATACTGGGTGTAGCTTTTCATTCTCCAAGGCAGGAACCACCTGATGTCACGCAACTCTGATCCATCCCGTCGCCTAACGGTCAATGCCGCGTTTTTGAAGGACATCAAGGACGATAACCGCGATCTCAAGATCTTGATCGATCGCATGCGATTACTCACCCAGTCGCGTGAAGCTGCGGCGAACCATTGGCCCGAACTACTTACGTTGTTTTCGGATCTGAGAGACCAGTTGGCACTGCATTTTGGTCTGGAGGAAGCGTACGGCTATTTCGACGAAGCCATTGGGACGGAAGCTGAGCTGTCCATCACCGCCGACACCCTGCGGTCGCAACATGCCGTGCTATTCGAAGAAGCCCGACATCTGGCCGAAGCGGCGGCAGACGCTCACACGGGTGACACCCCCATCGAGGGCACCACTCCTGAGGTGACGACCGCCCAAGAGCGAATACTGCATCGCTTCGATGAGTTTCTTGTCCAGTTTCACGACCACGAGGAAGCGGAGCTGAAGCTGATCCTCGACGCGCTCGACGAAGACATCGGGGTCGGCGACTGAACTTCGACAACGGCGACGGCGCGGTCAAAAGATCGCAAGTCGCCTTGCGGTGGGGACCTTCGGCGGGCTACCTAGAACAGCGGACGCGCCCCCTGAGATTCCACGCTTTCGAGCTCTCCAGCTGTGACGAAGATCGACCGCTATATCCTGATCCTCTTTCTGCGCACAGTGATGGTGTGCTTCCTGTCTTTGGCAGGCATCTTCATCGTCTTTCACGCATTCACTGCGTTTGAAGACTTAGTCGCCCAGACGCGTTCGGGCGAAAGTCTCCCCTCCGTACTCGGACGATTCTACGGGCCCTACCTGATTTTACTCTTCGACATGACGGGTGCGATTATCACGCTGATGTCGTTTCTCTTCACCGTGGGCTGGCTAAGACGTACCGGCGAGTTAACTGCCACACTCTCAGCAGGCATTTCGCACGGACGGATTTTCCGCCCCATGGTGATCGCCTCCCTGGTGATTATCTCAGCGCAGTTGGTGTGCCGAGAGTTTGTCATTCCACGTTTCCGAAGCTCGTTGACAATGAAGGCGGAAGATCTCAACGGGGAGATCGAACAAGCCGTCCGCCCTACCTTCGACCGATTCGCGGGAATCTTGATCGAGGGTTCACAACTGCAGACGAAAGCCCGCAAAATCGTCAAACCAAACTTTCGGATCGATAGCGAGTACGAAGGATTCGGGGACATCTTGATCGCCCAAGAGGCCCAGTGGATGGACGCGCATCCCGATGATGGTGGTTCGCCGGTATCTGGCTATTTGCTGCGTGGCGTCAAACGCCCCGAGGCGATCGGTACAATTGCCTCAGCGAGCCGCAATGGACAGCCGATCCTACTGACCTCCGCCGACCAAAAGTGGCTTGCTGCGGACGAATGTTTTGTCGCGACGACAGTCCATCCGAACATGCTGCAAACGCAAGATACCGCGACTCGCCTCGCGTCGGTTTGGGAACTGAGTGGTCGCATTCGCAACCCCGCTGTCCACAGCAGTTTGGCACTGCAGACCCAGGTGCATGAGCGGATCGTGCGTGCCCCCCTGGATTTCGCCCTGGTGATGCTGGTCTTGCCACTGGTGGTGAACACTCGTGGGCGTAAGATTTTTGTATTGATCGGTTCGGCCGTGGGCCTCGTGCTCGGGTTCTTCGCCCTGAAAACACTTGCCGGCGCCCTCGGCGGCAGCGGCACGATGCTCTCCCCGGGGCTGGCCGCATGGCTGCCTCTGCTGGTCGTAGCCCCCCTGGCGTATGTGCGGCTGCGCGCCGTCCAGCGCGTGTAAGGCACGGCTCACGTGAAAACCGAGCGGACCTAGGCAAATTTCAGATCTCGAAGGCGAGCTGCCTCCCCACTGGATCATTCTCGCTCGACTAAGCCCACCGTTTTGCGTTGGCTAGCACTGAGCACGGCAGCATCGACGATCTGTTGTCCAATCCGGCTAATTTCGATGGATAGCGGTCCCTCAATCGGCTTGTCGTTGCGGATAACGTCGACCATGTACTGCACCGGATTCTGAAAAGGTGCCACCAACGTATCAGCCTCCTCCCATTCGCCAGCGGGGCACCACTCATTCTGCCAATGAATTCGGTTGTCGTAATCGTAGCTGGCGATCGTGCCGCGAGTTCCGACCAGAACGAAACCCGTTTTCGGTTGCGGCTGGTTTGTCCAGGGGTCGGTATAGGTCCCCCAGCGGGTCTCAAACTTAGATAGCCCAGTCTCGTATTTCGCAATCGTGATGCTGTGCTCATCTACCTCCAGGCCTTCCTCTGCATCGACCATGGTCGTGATCTCAAGTGGCCTTCTGCCATCCATAAACCATGTTCCCAGAGTGGTTCCGTAGCCGAGATAGTCGAGGAGCGAACCGCCACCTTGGCTCTTCTTGTAGAACCAACTCTCCGATTTCTCTTTCGCGATTTCAGCAGGAGTACGCTCGATCTTGTCAGCACCATGACACAGCGGTCCTCGATTTCCACCGTAGTAGTGGACTTCCAAAACATCCCCAATATGCCCCTCATCCACGTACCTCTTCGCAGTACGATGACAGGGCATCCAGGCCAGCGGCCAATTGATCGCCAAACGACTGCCGGATGCTTGGCAAGCAGCGATCATCCGATCAGCTTCGGACAGCGAAGCGGCAAAGGGTTTCTCGATGAGAATGTCACATCCAAATGGCGCAACACGCTCGACCCACTCCCCATGCGTCGAGGCAGCGGGACACAGAATGGCAAGGTCCGGCTCGGTTGCTTCGAGCAGTCGCCGATAATCCGTAAAAACCTTGTCGTCGGCAATTTCAAATGCTTCGCACGCAGCCTGCATCCGCGCGGGCGTTTCGTCACAAATTCCTACCAGTTCCACGTCTCGATGTTCGTGGGCCATCCGCAGCAGGTCGCCCATATGAAAGTGGTCGAAATTGATGCCGGCAATTTTCAATCGATCGCTCATGATGAGTCGCGGTGGTGTTCCGCTCCAGGTCGAGTCCACACGGGGTGACGGGTGTAATCAATCTGAAGTATACCACATCGCTAGCAAGTGATTCAAAAGCGATCGTCGCCTGGCACCGTTCCCAGTGGCAATGCGGGCTCGCGGCAATACGCAAAACCTCCGTCTTGTGAGGGAACTACCGCTTACGAAGATCGTTACCCACAGCGATGCGAGCCTCGATCATGATCCGCAGATCCTCTTCACTCGTGTCGACTGCTCGCACCATGGACGCGTTTGTCTCGAGTGAGTTGACGCGACTCGCTTCGACAGTGTCGTAGATGCCACCGGAGATCAAGGCAGTGATCAGTGAAAGTGTTTGGCTGATGCGTGACATTCGTTTTAACCTCATTCGTTACAGATAGGCGGGAGACACCATTGGTGATGTCCTGATGAGGTCGACGAGTTGCACGCGCTGTGCCAAGTTGTCGCAGGCGCAACCGATTGACGGCAACTCGTTATAAAAGCCCGCGTAACGAGGCGTTTTAGCCTTTCCCACGCAGTGAGGTACCGTGCATGTAGTCGCATGTTGCACGCAAGCCCTTGCAGCTGCCTTGGAGAACGCCCATCTGCATGCTCAGCCGCCCCCCTCGGCCATTATCGAGGGCGGGATGCCCAACGGTGCGGGACGAACATCCGCAGTCGGCGAAACCCTGTTCGCCTGCCGCCAGTGAGACGTCCACCTTGGTGGAGAGATCACCCGTCGGGCTGCGTGACCCGCCCAAAAATGTCTTTCAAGATGGCTTGCTCGAGCGAGGTATCCCGTCCTAACGGGATCCAACCGAGCGTTTGGGGACTCTCACCAAATGTGTCAGCACGGTTGGTTCGCGCCTCACCTTGCTGGGCACCGATGATCGATTCGGTCGCGTGCTGAGTGCGATCAGTGTCCTCGAGATCTTTCTGAACGATGACCTCGACGCTATACCCCGAGGTGACCGGACGCACCGTTACGATGGCTCGACGCCGGATCGTTTGCAGCGTGCTCTGCAGCCGCTCGAACCCCGTGGTGTTATCCTTCTGCCATGGCTGAAAGATTGAGCCAGCGACCTTATAGCTTGTTTCAATCTTGCCTTCGAGCACGAGCCCGCGACTGTTTACGACGGGCTGTTGCCGCGCGATCCGAAAATAGTCGTCGAGCGTGTCGACTACCTGTAGCCACAGAAAGTCATCGGCTACGGCGGGCAGATCAAGCGGATTAGGAACGTATTGCTCCGGCACATCGCTGGTTAATCGGTACGCAAGTGAACCACAACCTGCAGGCATCACTGCGGCCGTCAATATCGCCGCCAGAACGCTCCGGCGCGTCCACTGAGACGTTCCATAGCGAGCTAGCCGGTTGCTGATCGACGATGGCGAACTCATTGGCGATTGAATGGACGAGCGGCGATTTGGGGCAACGGTTTCGCGCCTGGAATATCCTCTGGAAACAAAGTCCAGACTGGGACACGGCGACTGATTTCTTTCAATGCCTCAGTCTGCGCCTTGGCAATCTTCTCACCACGCAAAATTTGGCGGATATCCTCCTGGACATCAGCGAGCGGGGTGACTCCGGCATCTTCGCGCGCGGTGACCCGGACGATGTGATAGGCATCAACATCTTCAATGATCTGGCTCATGGCCCCCGTGGGGAGCGAGAAAATCTGCTCGTCGAGGACTTGTGAAGCTAATGCGCCCTGATTTGTCCAGTCATGCACCCCCCCATCGCTCGCAAAGGGCTCCTGGCTTTTCTCGCGAGCGATCGCTTGCATGTTACCGCCAAAAAAAGCCTCCCGGCCCATATTCCAGATCGCGTCGTAAGCAGTTTTTTTGTTGGCGAAGTTCTCAAACTTGACTGTGATCTGCTCCCATTTTGCGCGGGACTTGTTGTAAAAATCATCGCGATGAATGATGTAATATTCATGAATTTCCGAAAGTGCGATGGGCGGATCCCGATCCACTTTCTGCTGTAGGTAGACGTGCCCAAGCATCTGGTCGATAAACTCGCGCTCACGTGCGGCCAGAGAACTCGCCTCCTCGTGCAATTTCTCATCGAGCTGTGCCGTCGACTCGGCGTCGTACTTCTTACGCAGATCGGGCACCTCGGACTCGAAGAACATCTGCCTGGCTTGGGCCTGCATCTTCGCGTCTGCTTCGCGACGTTTTTCCGCGGTTTGCGTGGCGACCTGATCGAGCAGGAACGACTCTCGCATCATACGATTCTGGATTGTCTGTGCCAGCAACCCGCGGATCATCCTCACGCGTGCGAAGTGAATCTGGTCTTTGGGAATTTCTTGCGCCGCTGTGGTGACCACCTCTTGGATGCGAGCTTCGATCTTTGGATTGATTTCACCCAAGAGGATGCTGCTTTCACCGACAATCGCGATAACGGCCGCAGGGTCGGTCGGCAGCTGTAGCTGCATCGCCTCGTCAATTTGCGACTGAGTAAGCTGCTGCCCCCACGCCTGGGGCGCAGCACCGATCACGACGATCACAACAACCAGGAGGTGTGCAAGCGGCAATCTGGAAAAAGGGGGCATGGCAGGCCCGATGGCTGGATAGGAGATGAACAATTGCGGTCGATCCAATGCTTGTAGATGAATCGCTCATGAGAATGCAACAGAGATTGAGACAGCATCCAACTTGCCCAGCTTCACGGCTGCTCATATCCGGAAAAACCCGTACGACGCGATCAAATTCTCAAAGCCTCGACCGAAGCCAAGCAAATGGACGACATCCAAAGTGACCCTCCCTCTTGCTCCCGCAGCGCCTCCCCTGCCTGCTGAGCACCTCCTATTTGATCGGACCGCACGAGATGAGCTTTACAGAGCAACTGGAACAAGGCGAAGTCGCCTTGTTGAAATCACGAAGTCGCAAACCCACCGTCGACCATGGCCAAGCAGCCCAGTCTCCGCTGGAGATTTATCTCCGCGAGATCAACGAAACCCCGCTGCTGTCTGCCCAGGAAGAGACGGAGCTGGCGACGCAGATTGCCCGTGGCGATGTGATGGCACGTGATAGGATGGTGCGCGCCAATCTGCGATTGGTCGTCAACATCTCACGGGGCTATACCGGCAAGGGCTTGGGTCTGCAAGATCTCATCGAGGAAGGCAATCTCGGGCTACTACGGGCCGTCGAAGGCTTCGATCCGGTGCATGGAACACGTTTTAGCACCTACGCGAGCTACTGGATTAAGCAGGCGATTAAGCGATCGCTGATCAATAGTGCCAAAACGATCCGAATTCCCGCCTACATGGTCGAGTTACTCAGTAAATGGCGGCGGGGGACGGCGCGACTCAATGAAGAACTCCGTCGCACGCCGACCAACGAGGAAGTCGCCCGCATGCTCGGCCTACCTAAAAAGAAGCTGCCGATCATCCGCAAGGCGATTAAAATCAACAACGCAACTCCGCAGAGTGACCAGACCGATTCAGGATGGTCGCTCGGCGACATGGTGATGGACGAGCGCGTGAAGTCGCCCGACGAGGCAATGCTCGATCACGACATCCTGAAACACGCGATGAGCCTGTTAGATAATCTCGATCCGCGGGATGCGACCGTCTTGAAACTTCGCTTTGGACTCGATGGTGTCGAGCCAATGACACTCAAGGAGATCGGCGCAGAATTGGGTCTGACGCGAGAACGAGTCCGTCAAATCGAAACCGAGGCCCTGCGGCGGATGGCCGACGGGTTGACGGACCCCCGCGACATGGGTTTTTAGACAGAGATCGAGCGGCTTGACGGCTCGTCCTGCAGGCCGCGACAACAATGCATCAGGCAATTTTTACAACGTACATGGCAACGAAGATGCCTCGCTCGGTTCTATGTCGGTACCATAACCACGTATTTTGTAATCCCGACGAAGTGCACAATCGAAGCTGTCAATACGAACAAATGCCACACCGCGTGAAAGTACTTGACGCGGCTATCATTAATCAAAAACAGGACCCCTAGACTGTAGATCACGCCCCCGGCGAGCACGTAGCCGAAAAGCGCCATCGAGATGCGACCATAGAGTGGAATGGCGGGTAGCCACCCCAGCATCAGATAGGAAATCGTGCTGATGGAATGAATGCGGTGGTTCAAAATCGCTTTGTTGACAAATCCCCACAATGCGAACCCCCACATCACCGCAAGCAACGGCAGCCGGTACTGCGGAATTGCCATTTGGTAGGTGATCGGCGTGTACGTGCCAATGATCATCAAATAGATCATGGCTTGGTCCCAGGCTCGGTAGCGGTCTAATCTCGGGCGTTCGAGAAAAGTGTGGGACAACGTCGAGCACAAGAACGTGCCGATGCAGCTCGCTCCATAGGCGGCACAGGCGATCGCCAGGCCGGCACTGATTTGTGACGCTCGTGTCACCAGCCACACCGACAGCCCCAACCAAACGACCGTGGCGATCCCGTGGGTCAAGGCATTCGCCCACTCCTGATCGGGCTGAATGGGAGGTGACCCCTGTAATGCCACTCCCACCGGCACCTCGTGAAGTGGCTCGAGTGGGGCTTCTTGAACGGTTTCGCTATTCATGCTGCAGCGCTATCGAAGCGGATTTCCATTCGGAGGGTAGTAACCATCTTCACACGCCCCAGCGCGTGATCGGAGTGAGCCACACGACGGTCGCCGTGGGCAGTGAACAAATCATTCCTCAACCCGTTCCAGCGGACAGCAGATTCCATCGATATCGGGGTCTTCGACATCGATCACGGTACCGCCTGGCACCTCTCCATTTCGCAAGGTCGGTGTCGCGGTTCTCATGGGAAAATCGCTTGCTGTGACCCCAGGGATGTAGCCACCCGTCGAACATTGTAGCGAGATGCATTTCGATCGCGACCACAAGGACTCAAGAATGCGGTCCGGTTGTGACGATGGAAGCAGTTGTACGGAAACTACCCCCACTGCGTTGCCGCGGGAGCCGTTCGTTTTCGATTCCCACGCAGGGTACTTGGCCCAGAGATCAACCGCATGTTTAACAGAATAAGACTTTTAGCTAACCAGTCCAATCGTTGGGTGGCTACGGTATTGCTGATCGCGATTGCGTCCAGCGGCATTTCGATGCCCGCGGCGTTCGGCGATCGGCTTGACGCTCCGGAACTGCGGCAGGTCGCGGTCCCCATTGAACTCGTCGATCCGATTGCTACTCGACTGAGCCTCCGGTATCACAGCGAAGTGGGTGTCAGCATTACGGCGGACGATCGAGGCGGCGGTGCCATTCTCGTCATGGCTCCCCCCTCGCTTCAGGACAAGATCGCTGATGATGCAGCGAAGTTGACCAAACACTTGCAGTCCACCGTTCTGGAAGCGGGTGAGCGAACCACAGTGAAGATCCAACTGCAACACATCAGTTGGCGAGAAGCCGAGGATCTCCTGCGTGCGATAGCAGGTGGCAATGTCCCCGTCACAACCAGCCGTAGCGGCGAGCGGGCAACCTTTCAAATTCGCCTTGGCAAAGCGACCGCGCCGACGCAGGTCGATGTCGATCGTCGCATCGACTCAGTGACGCTGACGGCGGCGCAACGCTCACAAACAGTCTGGCAGCGGGTCTTCACCGCAATTGACCAACCCGTGCGATTCAACGACGAGCAGACAGAAGTGCTGCGGCTTGTCCACGCCGAGGTCGGCCCCGTCCAACGCGCTATCCGGCTCCTCGAGGCTCTCGACCGCAAAGCCACTCCCGAGCAGGAACAACAGCTCAATCGACCCGCTGGGATGCGCAACCAAGCAAACTTCCGCACGGCTGCTTTCATGCAGAATGCGGGGGACAGTGACGAAGTCGTCGAAGAAGAGATCCCAACTCCGTCGGCTGATGTTGCCGCAGCCGTCGCAGACGCAGCGGCAGAGGACGCCGAGGGTGGCGTGATTGGAGACACCGACATTCAAATTGTCCCCGATTCCGGTTTGATCATTATCAAAGGTGCCAAGCGAGACGTCGAACGGATCAAACAGGTCATCGCCGAGATCGAGGCCCAAGCCAAGATCACTCAGCCGCAGATTGAAGTGCGTGAGTTGGAATATGCCGACTCCAATGCCGTCGCCGCGTTGCTCCAACAGCTGTACGAAGACGTGCTGTCGGCTCGTCAGGGTGATGTCAGCATCACCTCTCTTGACGCCCCCAATGCTCTGTTGCTGATCGGACGAGCTGAAGCGATTAAAGCAGTCATGGACCTCGTCGACAAAATTGATCAACCGATCCCCGACACGGACAAGTTGCGTGTTTTCCGACTCAAGCATGCGTCGGCTCTCGATGTGGAAACCAGCATTCGCGAGTTCTTCACCAATCAACCCGGTGAAGATTCCGATCAGCGTCCAGGCCTGGGAGTCCGCGTCCGCGTGCGGGCGGACCAACGCACCAACTCGCTCGTCGTCGCGGCTTCGCCCCGCGATCTCGCGGAGGTGACTCGCTTGGTCGACGAACTCGATGTTTCCCAAGCGGCAGCGACGAGCCAGATTCGTATTTTCCCACTACGAAATGCCCGCGCCGAAGATCTCGCCGTTGTGCTGCAGGATGCCGTCACCGCTGAGCCCGAGAACGTGCCAGAAGGCACGACTCCGAAAACGTCAACTCTATCCATGGTCGCTCTTGGTCAAGCAGGCAACTCCGTGCTGAACTCCGGTGTTCTCAGTGGCACCGTTGTGACGGCGGACAACAACTCCAATGCCATCGTAGTTCGTGCCCCTAGCGAAGGGATGCAGTTGATCGCCGAATTGATTCGCCAGCTCGACCAGCCTGCAGGCGTGGATTCGCTCGTGAAAGTCTTCACGGTCGAAAATGGCGATGCCACGCAACTAACGACCGCGTTACAAAACCTGTTTGGTACCGATGCGGGTACCGCAGGAACGAGCGTTGGTGCGGGCAACCAAGCTGGGCTGACATCGCTGTCGGCCGGTGACAGTGCCCTCGTGGGGTTAAGGTTCTCCACAGATGCTCGCACCAACAGCATTATCGCTAGCGGATCTGCTGAAGATCTCGAAGTCGTCGAGAGCATCTTGCTGCGACTCGACAGCACTGGGTTTGCCGAGCGGATTACCGAAGTAATCTGGCTGAAGCATCAAATCGCTGAAAACATCGCCACTGCGATCACGAGTTACGTAACCGCTCGGCAACAGTCGCAGAATATTATTCCTCAGTTGCAACAAAACACAGGTCCGTACGATCTGCCAGACCGAGATTTGATCGTCGTTCCTGAAAACCAAACCAACAGCCTGTTGCTAAGCGTTTCGCCGCGACTCTACGAGGAAGTTCGTCAATTGATCGACCGCCTCGACCGTCGCCCACCGATGGTGTTGATCAAGACATTGATCGCGGAAGTCAGACTAAGTGATGGATTCGAAATTGGCGGTGAGGTCGGGCTGCAAGATTCCTTGCTCTTCGACCGAGGAATTGCTGCAAATACCGCTGGCACCGGCCCCAATTCAATTCCCGGCTTTAATTTCAACAACAACGGTTTGCCTAACCGCAACTCCGCTGGTCGGGATACGCTCGCGTCCCAAGGTGTCACGAGTTTTGGACTTGCTACGAGCCAGTTGATGAATGCCGGTAGCGCGCAAGGATTTGCCTTCTCCGCCGCCAGCGATTCCATCAGCCTGTTCTTGCGTACCCTTCAGCTGGCAAACCGGTTGCAAGTGCTCAGTCGCCCGCAGGTCATGACGGTGGATAACACCACCGGATTCATCAACGTTGGCCAATCGTTTCCGCGACCAACCGAAGTCGTCGCCACCCAATTCAACACGCAGATTGGTATCGAAGACATCGACGTCGGGATCACGCTCCAAGTCACCCCGCGAGTCGGTGCCGATGGTTTGATCATCATGGACATTGACGCCAGTCGCAAGAACGTGAACTTTACGACTGGTCAGGTTATCGGGACGACAAGTGCGGGTGCAGACATCTTCGTTCCGGCGATTGACCAGAGTGTAGCCCGATCGACTATCACAGCCTTTGATGGACAGACCGTTGTGTTTGGTGGATTGATCCAAAAGGTACGCTCCAACACGACCAGGCGGGTGCCGTACCTATCATCCATTCCTTTGCTGGGCGTGTTCTTCCGATACGATTCCGAGCAGGAAGAACGCAACGAATTGCTCGTGATCATGACGCCCACACTTGTGACTGGTGACGAAGATCTCGAATACGTCAAGGTCGAAGAGTCCAATCGCATGAGCTGGTGCTTGGCCGATGTGGTCGAGGCACACGGTAACGAAGGACTCTCGGGCGGACATGGTCTGTGGGGTCCCGCGATTGGGCCGACCATTTTCCCCGATATCCAACCAACGGTAGACGTTTTCCCAGCCGCCGACATGCCGACGAACTCAGCAGGTCGAACGGTACCACCGATCTACCCGAACCACATGATTCATGGTGGCATGATTCCCTCCGACGCCGAAATGCGACACGACGGGGAACTGCCGCAGGGCTCTGGCCTGCCACCTGGCGTGGAATTAGCTCCGGGTGAATCGATCATGACACCCGCGGAACTATTCCAATCGGATGCGTTTGGAAACTCGCAGGTTCCTGGTCAGTCACAGCAGTGGGTGCCCGAAGTCGATGAGATCCCGCAGGTTCCAAACAGTACACCCGAGATGGTGTATCCGAATACAAACCGGCCTGATGCCACTCCAAAGTCGACCGCGCCGCAAAGCGATGGGAGGTCTTCCGAACCGCGTATCTTCTCGCCGTCCGACGGAGCGTCGACTACCGGTCAGAGAACATCAGCGACACCGGCTTCGGTAAGAACCTCACCGACGAAACTGCCCGACGCCACGCCAACAACGAGTACGCCACCACGACGGTGGTCGAGCTTCCAAGGCAAACTGGGCAACTGGATCGGACCTAGCAAGGCGAAACCAGAGTAAGGACTCGCCGGGCCAATCGCTCCACGATGCACAGTGCCCTGCACGCAGGGCACTGTGATCCAAGACGCCCCGCTGTGGGGCAATGTCTCGCCGATTTTCACATGCTACCGGGCCGTGGGCCCTTCCTCGTGACTCTAGAACTCCCAGCCGTACGGACTGGGCTCCCCCAAACCGATGGGCCGTGGGCCCGTTTGAGACCGACATGCTCGCTCGGGACCAGGGTCCCCAGTTACGGGCCAACAGCCACTCGAAAGAAACCGCAATGAAAAAAATGAATTGCAAAACCACGCCGACGCCTCGTGGAAGTTTAAGTTCCAGTCGGTTGGCCTTGGTGTGGGCCGTGGTTGCGCACCGGGAGCAATTGCCTGCTGGGAATGCTCGCCCTGTCGCCCGATCTCCCCAGCTCGTTGGGAGTCTGGGCTGTGTGCTGCTGGCGACTGTCACGGGGTGCACAACTCTCAGCACCAAGGATTCGATGGTCGATACAAAACCAGCGACGTCAATTTTCGATCGGATGCCATGGTCGAAGTCCAAAGATGGCATGCCGGAGCCCTATCCCAACCCGGTGAAGCTCGCGGCGACCTGGACTCCCGACACGCTGACCCAGGTAGGTCGCGTTCCCACACGGGGTTTCGGGGCCCGGGTCTTCTTTTACGATGAGAAATCTCGTCCTGTCCCAGTTGAGGGGACGCTGAGAGTACATGCCTTCGACGAGGGCAAAGGCAAGGCGAAAGGCCAGATGCCCTTAGTCAAACGATACGAATTCACTCCCGAGCAATTCACGCGTCACTTCAGCAACTCTGATCTAGGTGCGTCTTATAGTGTTTGGATTCCGTGGGATGCAGTGGGCGGTGACCAAACGCGAGTCTCACTTGTGGCGTCGTTCACGACAGCAGAGGGCAAAACAATCCAAGGCTCAACGAGTGTCGTGCTACTGCCCGGAGCCAAGGAAAGTGCCGCCGAAAGCTTGGCGCAGCGATACTCACCTGATTATCGTCAATGGCAAGCTGCCGCATCGGGTTCTCAACCACCCACCAGTGGCTTGACTACCACGACGATTCGCCGAGAGGCGGCCAGTGCCCGTTCGCTCCCAGAAACCGCTTTGCCATCGGCAGGGGTACCGAACTGGAATGTCGCCAACAGCAAGTCGAGCAACTCGCTCAATGTGGCTATGAAATCGCCGACACCCGAGGTCAAACCAGCGGACGCCAAGGCCAGCTTCCAAACCCTGCCTGCCAGCTCACGAACGCACCGTTAGAAAAAGTGGTGCGTAGCGTGGGACCATTGTCCCGCGCAAGGCCCCACTTGACGACCTGGGAAAGTAAGCAATGTGACGAGACGATCGGCTTCTCCGTGGCCCCGTCTCGGCGAAGATCCTTACCAACCCCGTCTAGCCTTCCGCTGCCCAGAGAGGTGGCTTGATGGACGGTGAAATTGGGGCTGGCGTGTCGTGACCTACGGAGCGACCTCGGTAGGCTGTGACACCGCGATACCAGCGGGGACATTGCGACTGACCGCTTCGATCACAAGTGTGAAGTTCTGGGGTTGATTGCTACGTAGGACGAGCTCGTAATCAATCGACTCGCGTGGTTTGATTGAGCGTATTTCTTCGAAGTAGATGGTGTTGCCACCCCTTGTGAACCTTCCCAATTCAGGACTTTGTGTTTGGGTCAGTCGTTCGATTGCCACACCGTTGGGCAAATCAAATGCGATCTGCACCACACTATCGAGTTGATCGGTATCGTTGGTCAACCGGATCGAGTAACCGATGGGGTCACCAACCCGTGGTGAGATGTCTCGTTGCAAAACATCCAGGCGGAGCGTCCCCGGGTCAATTCGGTCGGACGGGCTCGGCGGTGGCGCCTGGGCCTGCGGGAGCGGCGGCGGCGTGCCGGGACCGCCCGGGATCGCTGGCGGAGTCCGAGCAGGTGGCAACACCGGCGGGACGACCAAGGGAGTATTGGGTGCATTTCCAGGGAATATCTGGATGGAGGTCGAGTTGCGTCCACGGGCTCCCTCGGCCGACTCAGCGGTGAAGATGAACTGACTGGCCGCGCTGGTCTGCTGAGCGGCAAACTCGGCTTCGAGTACAGCGGTCTCACCAGCGGGTAGTTCGGGAATCGTCCACGTGATCAGATAGGGCGTATCGAGGTTACGAGGAAAATCCACTGTCGCTTGCTGCGGTAACAACTGCGCATCGTATGACATGGTCACTCGCACGCTCTTGAGTGGAATGCTACCTGTGTTCTCGACCCGTCCACGTACGAAGACGTTGTCTCCGACACTGAGTCGATCTCGCGCCGCCGAGACCGTCACCGACAGGGCGGGCGTGGGCGGTGCGGGATTGATGACGGTGACACATGAAGACTGTGACTGCTGTTGGCCGCCGGCCGCGTTTGCCTGGAAGGTCACGCAGCGAAGTCCTGAATCGGTCGGTGTGAAATGCACCGTACTTCGCCAGATCTCGCCGGGCTGAAGTGGACCGTCGATTTTGTCGTTCCCCACCTCACGGCTGCCTTTTTCACTGTGCATCATGTACTGATCACCCGATGCCGTCAGCGAGACGTCACGCAGTGGTCGATCACCGGTATTTTCAACTTCAATTTCAAAGGCAACCTTCTGGCCTGTTTCATACCGGTCCTGCGCGGCGGCGACACGTAAGGCCAACGCCGGCCGGAAGATGTCCACGCGAATATTGCCATTGGCAGAGAGCCCACCATCACCGCGAGCTTCGAAGTCGATGGAGACCGGTGCACCGGAACTCAGCTTGAGCCCCAGATCGAGTTGCTGCTGCGGCGGGATCGTACCGATCTGCCACACCACGCTGTTGGGGAATACTTTGGCGAATGTGTCACTGGAGATGACCTTCACACCGTCAGGAATCGCTGCTCGAACTTCGATACCAGTGGCGTCTTGATCACCGGGGTTGGCGATGTTTGCAAATACGTCGAAAGGTGTGTTGTAGGAGGCGACTTCGGGGCCACCGGTACGCAAGGTCAGCTGGGGTGCCGACCAGGTTACGAAGGCCTGACCGCGTCCAAGGGTCAAATCGGGCATATTATCGGCGGTTCCCCCGGGGCGGATCACACGCACATCGACGACCGCGTTGCCCGCCGTGCCGGGGATGGGTACGAGCGTCGCTGGGGCGTTACCAGAATCGTCCACGTTGACTTCCACGACCGAAGAGCCATCGGTGCCCGCAAAGCTGGCCAGTTCCGGATTCATGTTTTCATAGCGCACCTTCCAACCACGAGCTGGCATCGATCCTTCGGCACGAGTCACCCGTGTGAGCAGCTCCGCAGCCACGCCCGCGGTCAAACGCTGCGGCGCGGGAAATACCCATCGGGCATCGACCCAATAAATCGTGGCCGAGGCTTTGCGTTGATCCCAGCATTCACTTTCAGGAGCAAGCACGGTGACGTGACTGGTACCCTCGCTGGAGCTGCTCAATGTCATCCAAGTCTGGCCCTTCTCGAGTTTGACATCGTCGTTGGGATTGGTGTTGCCACGCGTGATCAGCATCTCTTTGGTACTGGTCACACCACGCGCATAGGAACCGTCTTGCTTTTTCGCAACGGGCACACTGGCGAGTTTGTGAAGCAACCCGGGCGCGTTGTCGTCCACCGCAATAATGTTGCCCACGCTATCACGGCTGAGCATCCATTCGAGCGGCTCTGCAACCTGCAAGTAGCCATCCGTTCCACAGATACCCGAGAGGAACATCACCTCTCCGCCGACGGGCGCAACTATTTTTTGGGGTGATAATAAAATACAGCCACGTTTGCCGCGGGACGGTAACGTACACGCATGTTTGGCGTCGAGTTCGCTACCATAGAGCACCGCAGGTGGACCGACGAGGCATTCGCCACTGCAATCGGGTCCTGGCACACATGGCTCGTTATCAACAACGCCACTGCCAGTCGCGGCCCCCGGTTGTGCACACGGTGGCGGATCGGCCGGATCCTCGAACGCGGGATTAGGAAAGTCAAAACCGGGGCAACTCAAGCAACAGCCCAAATTCTTAATGCACCCCAGGCATCGGCAGGGATTCAAGCAGCACGGGCCATTTGTGCATGGCGATACCAGTTGAGTTGTTGTCGGAAGCGGAGCAAACAGGCAACTGCCAGTTCCATCAATCGCTGGGAGACGCAAATGAGTGCAACCACCGCACGCGAGAATGATCGCGACGATCGACCATGACAATCCACGCAGCAGACGTGCTGAGACACGTTGCTGGTCGCGAAGATCGTCAATGATCGTGGTGAAGTACATCGTTCCGTCGGTCGTGCAGAGAAAAAGAATTCGTCCGTAGGAACGCTAGCACGCGGATACGCCCAGGGCGGGGTTGGCAAGGGACAAAAGCAAAATCTCCTGAGAAGCTGGGTTGCCGATTGCGGGTTATCTGCATTGCGACAAAGATGAGGGCGATTGCTCACCACTTCTGTCTTTCTGCGCCCGCCCCGAACCAACGCCATGTCACCACTCCCCATTCGATTTGGCGTCCTCGGCACAGGCCGGATCACCCGGCGATTGGTTGCCGATCTGCAGTCAACTCCGGGTGCGACCGTCAGCGCCATCGCGTCTCGCTGCGCGCACCGGGCGAGGTGGGCCGCCGATAGCCATGGGATCGCCGCCGCCGTAGAGGGGTACGAGCGTCTACTCTCGCGTGATGATGTCGACGCGGTATACATCGCGTTGCCCCCGTCGTTACATCACGAGTGGACACTCGCAGCATGCGCTGCGGGCAAACACATCTTATGTGAGAAACCGGTCGCACTCTCCGCCCGTGAGGTCAGCGAGATGCTTGACGCTGCGAATCGAGCCGATGTGCGATTTCTCGATGCGACGGCGTGGCTGCACCATGAACGCACCTTCCAGTTTCGACAGTGGCTGAGGACGGCGACGCCTCAGCCTGATACCGCACTGGCAGCGGCCAAACCCGACGAATTGTTTGCCGACGAGTCGGCTGCGGCCAGCGAGAGTCTCGGCTTTCGCGTCGGCCCGCTTCGCCATGTTAGTGCGGCAGTCTCGTTTCTTAACCCATTTCAGAACGGGGATCATCGGCTCGATCGCAGTCTAGGTGGGGGGGCGTTGCTGGATCTCGGTTGGTATGCCGCCGGAATGATTCGGTTCGCCACCGGCGACTTGCCCAAGCGGGTCTACGCGACGGCCGTCATGCGCGATGGCATTGATGTGCGGGTTTCAGCAACGATGCGTTTCGCAGACGAAACCACAGCGACTTTGTCCTGCGGGTTCGATACGAGCACACGAAAATGGTGTGAGATCGCCGGAGCGGAGGCATCGATCGTTTGTGACGATTTCACCCGACCATGGGCCGACAAGCCCGCCCGAAGCTGGGTGCACGAAGCATCAGGGAAAGTTCACACCTTCACGCCACCCAGTGAACTGGATGGGCTAACGAATTCCGGGGGCATCACGGCGCCAGTCAGTCGCCCGTCCCGCTGTCATCAGGAGCGTGAAATGATTTCACGGCTCATCGGCTGGATCCGAACCGACGCGTCCGCTGACGTCGAAAAACCATGGCAGCAATTCCACGACCAAGCTCTCCAGACGCAGACGCTGCTCGACACCATCGCAGCGGCGATCGAGTGAACGAACCGGTCGTGCCGGATGCAACAGGCAGATTCGCCGCGGCTCCTATGAGAGGCATCGAAGGTCGGCAGGACTCATCGCGCAGACCCTCCGAGCGCAGACCCTCCGGGCGTGGCCCCTCATCGTCGGCTGCGGCTGTTTCTCAGCCGTATCGAGAACGCTGACAACCCTTCCGCAGGTTTGGTTCCAAGGACGAGCCACTTCCCAAAATTCAGCCCGAGGATGCGGGTTATGTGAACGGGGCGGTGGTCCGAATAGGCGACAGAAAAGTAGGATTTGCGGACGAAACTCGGGGCTTGATAGCAACAGATGGATTGACACTGACACCCCGTTCGGATAGCCTGCTCCACACAGACTTCAGGCAAACCTATGTTGGCCCGGGCCTTTTTTGGTCCGGGCTAATTTTTTTATCAGGGCCTGGCTTTTTACCTTCTCCATCCTCTTTTCCATCTTTTGTCGCCATGAACCCGCAAGACATTTTGCGATACGTCGATTCGCTCCATCGCGACAGAAATATCGATTCAGAGCTATTGTTTCAGGCTATTGAGTCGGCACTTCAAAGCGCAGCAAAGCGGCAGTACGGTGAAGAATCGGACGTGGTCGTCTCGATCGATCGTGAGAGTGGCAAGATCGCCGCAACTCTTGAAGGCGAACCGCTCGGCGATGACCAAATCGGCCGAATCGGCGCCCAAACGGCCAAGCAAGTTATTATCCAACGTGTTCGCGAAGCCGAACGCGATGCGTTGATGATCGAGTACCGCGACCAAATTGGTGAGATCGTCAGCGGCATCATCGGTCGAGCTGATGGTGGCGTGGCCACGGTGAACCTCGGCAACGTCGAAGCGATTTTGCCCCGCAGCGAGCAGATCCCTGGCGAAAGCCTCCACGCCAACGAGCGGGTGCGGGCGATCGTCTACGAAGTCCGCCCGCAAGGCGGCAACCGCGTCCGCGTCGTGCTCAGCCGCACCCGGCCACAATTCGTACAGCGACTCTTCGAGCAGGAAATTCCAGAGCTCAACGACGAAGTCATCGCAATCAAATCCATTTCTCGCGAACCAGGCTATCGCAGCAAAGTCGCCGTCAGCAGTGACGACTCTCAAGTCGATCCGATTTCGGTGTGCGTGGGATACCGCGGCAGCCGGATCAAGGCCGTGCGCGAGGAACTCGCCGGCGAGCATATCGACGTGGTCCGTTACGATAGCGATCCCGAGGTATTGATTCCCAACGCACTGCAGCCTGCCGAAGTCGATCAGGTTTTGCTCTGTGACATGATCGGCCGCGCCATTGTCCTCGTCAAAGAAGACCAGCTGTCGCTCGCGATCGGTCGCCGTGGTCAAAATGTGCGTCTGGCCAGCAAACTGTGCGGCTGGGACATTGAGATCATGACCGGGGGCGAACTCGAAGAGCAAATCGAGCGGGCAGTTGGTGGGTTCAGCCAAATCCCAGGCATTACGGAAGAAATCGCTCAAACGCTCGTGGAGCAAGGCTATCTCTCCTACGATGACCTCTCGGTGATCGAGCCGGACCAGTTCGCTGAAATGGCGGGCCTGACGGAAGAGCAGGTCGACCAAATCGTTGAGATCGCAGAGGCGCGCGCTGAGGAAGCCGAAAAGGCCGCCGCAGACGAACGTCGTGTCCGTCGCGAGACGGAAAAGCTCGATCGCGAACGGGCCGAGATGGAAGCCCATATGCCGGCTTCCGAGAAGGGTGACCCTACGCCAGCCGCGACGGAAGATGATCCAGAGGCATCCGCTGAGGCCTCGGACGCGGCTCCGGCCTCGGACGCGGCTCCGGCCTCGGACGCGGCTCCGGTCGCGGAAGCTGACTCCAGCCAAACGGAAGCTGGCGAGGCTGACCCGGACGAAGCCCAGCTAGGCGAAGCTGCTGCGGTCGGCACCGACGACGAAACCGCTCCTCCAGATCTAGAAGCTGCACCGGAAGAATCCACTCCAGAAGAGACTGCTGGCGTGGGCGAATCCGATGCAGCGACGCCCGCTGACAAGGATTCTGGGGGAAACCTCTAGGAGCGGCGGGGGGGCCATTTTCAAATTTCCCCCTGGCGCGTTATCCTATCCGTGACAAACCTGAGACGCGATCGTAGTCGCAGGCGAATTTTCCATTTTTTACCGCTATGAAATTCCCCGACCCCGTGAAATTTTCGAGCTTCGACAACACCGGATACTGGCTCTTTGAGACCAGTCGCTGGGCGAAGATTACGAATCCTTAGCGAGGTCGATGGAGGTCTTTTTATGCGATTTTGAACAAAACAACATGGAGCCGAGCAGCCCGCTCTGGGCCGGCGGACTCCATCTATCGAACTTGACAGGATTCCCCCCCAGTGCCAGTACGCATTTACGCGCTTGCCAAAGAACTCAGCCTTGACAGTAAAGATCTCGTTGATCTGGTGAAGAAAGCCGGTATCACCGGCAAAGGCTCTGCGCTCGCAAGTCTCACCGACGACGAAGCCGATCAGGTACGCAACAGCATTTCCAGTGCGTCCAAGGCTGCACCGAAGGCTCCCACAGCCGCTCCGGTTACGAAAGAATCGCCAACCCAACCGGTTGCTCCGGTTCGTGATTTGGATCGAAGTGCGATGCGGCGGCCCCCGTCCATCCAAATCGGTCGGCCGCAGACTCGTCAGAGTTCTCCGTCAGACGGTGGCGCCAACAAGCGTCCCGCCCCTGTGCTGCGGGCACCTGTCTTGAAACCGGCCGAGCCGACCCCTGCCCCTGCGAAACCGGTCGAGCCATCGTCGCCGAAACCGGAAGTTCGCTTGCGAGACGTCATGCCGTCGCAACCGGGCAGCAAACCGGTCGACGCAGGCAGCAAGCCAAGTGAAGAGGCCCGCCAGCCCGTTGAGGAAGCAAAGACGCCGCCGGCCCCACCGGCGAGTGCGCCCGCGCCTCGTGCTGAATCGAAAGATCCAGCACCCGCGGCCGATAGTGGCATGGCTAGTCGGATTGCCGACCGGATGGCGAGCAATTCGGGTGGACGCGTGGTCCCCAATCGCCCCGGAGAGCCCGTTCGCCGCGAAGGCCTCGGTGGTGGCGGAAAGATGCGCTCGCTCGACCGCGCCTCCGCTCGCACTGGCTCTGGTAAACCCAACGATGCAGCCAAAGCTCGCAAGCGTGAGCCACGCATCAAGGTGAATCTGGCCCAGTTACCGAATGCCCCTGCACCAGCAGCTCCGATCTCGACGACCGGGCCGGCTCAAAAGCCAGACATCAAATTGACCCGCGACGTGATCGAAGGTCACAAGCAGGGCATGAAGGCGCCGCTAGCGAGACTGGAGAAAGACGACGCCGAGCGGAAACGAACCAAGAAGGAAAAAGAAACAGCCGTGGTTGGCGAATTTGCTGGCCGCAAGAAGATTATCGAGGAAGACGACAAGCCACGTGGCAAGAAGGGACTCGCCGGGATGGCGAGTGCCCGCGCCGAGCGAGCACGCGGCGGCGGTGGCCGACGTGTGATCGGCAATAGCGACGATCGCAGCTACTCACGCCGCAATCGCCCACGCATCCGTCGCAAGGGCACCAACACGGCCGCACCGCGGAAAGAACGCGTACAGCTCGAGTTGCCCTGTTCGGTGCGTAGTTTCTGCGAGGCTTCCGGGGTCGCCATGTCCGATGTCATGAAAACTCTCATGGGCATGGGCATGATGATCAACATCAACTCTGAAATGGATCTAGAAACTGCGGAACTGATCGCGACAGAACTGAATCTTGAGATCGAGCTGAAGGCGGCCGAGTCGCTCGAAGATGAATTGATCACTGAGATTGAAGAGCAGGAGGACAATGCGGAGTCGCTCGTCGCACGTGCCCCCATTGTGACGTTCCTCGGCCACGTCGATCACGGTAAAACCAGTTTGCTGGATTCCCTCATCGGAATCGACGTCGTCAAGGGCGAAGCGGGCGGTATCACCCAGCACATCCGTGCCTACCACATCACCAAGGGTGATCGGGGCGTCACGTTCGTCGATACCCCGGGTCACGAAGCATTTACGGAGATGCGTGCTCGCGGTGCCAACGTCACGGACATCGCCGTGATCGTCGTCGCCGCCGATGACGGCATCATGCCTCAAACGGAAGAGGCGATCAGTCATGCTAAGGCTGCTGAGGTACCGATCGTAGTCGCCCTGAACAAGGTCGATTTGGCCGGTGTTGATATCAACCGCGTCATGACCCAACTGACTGAACACGGCCTGACCCCGAGTGAATGGGGCGGCGATGTCGAAGTCGTCAAGACCAGTGCCATGACGGGCGAAGGGATGGACGACCTTCTCGAAACCCTGATGACGGTCGCTGAGTTGCACGAATACAGTGCGAACCCAGACCGCTCGGCACTCGGTGTCTGTTTGGAATCCGAACAGCACGGTGACAAAGGTGTTGTTGCCAAAGTTGTCGTTCAGAACGGCACGCTCCGCGTGGGCGATATCATTGTCTGCGGTCCGGCCCACGGCCGCGTACGAGCCATGCACGATACGCTAACGAACAAGCCGATTACCGAAGCGGGGCCAAGCGTCCCGGTGAGCTTGACCGGCTTGGACACGCCTCCGGGCGCCGGCGATCGATTCCATGTGCTCAAGGACATCACACAAGCTCGCCAGATTGCGGGCAGCCGTGAAGATGAATACAGCCGTCAATCGCTCTCTGGAATCACGACCAAGGTCTCCTTTGACTCGTTCCAAGATCTGCTCGCCGGTGGGAATCTTGCTGGTGAAGAACGGGCCAAACTGAACTTGATCATCCGTGCCGACGCGCGGGGATCGCTCGAAGCGATTGATAAGGAACTCAGCAAGTTCGATCATCCGGAAGTCGAGATTCGCGTGCTCCAGCGCGCCGTCGGCGGCATCACACTCGCCGACGCCACACTGGCGAGTGCTTCGGATGCTGTGATCCTCGGGTTCAATGTGATCCCGGATGAGAAAGCACGCCAGCTCGCTGATCAGCGGAACATCGAAATTCGGCGGTACAGCGTGATCTACAAGCTGACTGACGACATTCGAATGATGATCGAAGGCCGGCTCAAACCCGAAGAACGCATTGTCGAACTCGGCCGCGCGTTGGTCAAACAGGTCTTCTCCATCAGCCGAGTCGGAACGATTGCCGGGTGCTATGTCGCCCAGGGATCCATTGTTCGCGGATGCCGCATTCGCGTCAGCCGTGATCAGCGAGTGATTGGCGATTATCCATTGGACACGCTTCGCCGCATCAAAGAAGACGTCAAGGAAGTGCCGCGAGGAATGGAATGCGGTATTCGCTTGTCAGGATTCAATGACATCAAGCAGGACGACGTGCTCGAGGCCTATCGCATCGAACAGGTCGCTCGCAAGCTGGAGGCTAGTTTCTAGCCACTTGCCTTTCACTGCTCGCTTTCGTCACTCTCCCCCTCCTCCGCTCACCCCTTCTCCCACTCTCTCAATTGTCAACTCGTCGCCAACTCAAAGCCGCTGAAGCGATTCGCGAAGTGGTCGCTACCAGTGTTCTCACCGACATCCGTGATCCGCGAGTTCGCGACGTGACCGTCATTTCCGTCGACGTGTCGCCGGATATGCGAGAGGCGAAGGTTTCGGTGAGCGTGATGGGGGATGACGCCCAGAAAGATCTGTCGATTCGAGGTTTACAGAACTCGGCTGGTTTTTTGCAGAGTAAGATTGCCAATCGCCTCGATACTCGTTACACGCCACGCCTCACTTTTGAACTCAATCGTGGTCAGGAAAATGCGCTTGCGGTCCATGAAATCTTGGCCCGACTGAAAGCGGAAAAGGAGGGCAGTCCTGAGGGTGAGGGTGGTGGTGTTTCCACATCGCACAGCACCGAGGACGAGCCTACAGCATCTACCGACGATACAGACGCGTTGCCGCCTAAGAGTACTGATGAGCCCTCGGCTGAACTCTGAATCCTGAACCCTGAACACTCCCCACCACCAGTCTCTATGTCCGCATCGAATCGTACGAAACTCATCGCGAAGCTGCACTCGGCTCTCAAGAAACACTACAGTGTACCGCCAGCCAGCCCATCGCGTCCGCTTCTGGAGCATGCATTGTATGCTTGCCTTCTAGAAGATTGCCCCAGCGAATTGGCCGACGAGGGCCTCGCGAAACTCGAGCAAGATTACTTTGATTGGAATGAGGTCAGGGTCACGACCGTGACGGAGTTGTCCGGTGTGCTTTCCAACCTGCCCGACCCCGCCAAAGCGGCAGGTCGATTGAAATCGAACCTGCAGGCAATCTTTGAAGAGTTCTATTCTTTTGATCTCGATCATCTGAAGAAAGAAAACCTCGGCAAAGCGGTTGCTAAGTTCGAGAAGTTGCCCTCGATGACACCGTTCGTGCTCAGCTACATCATTCAGCATGGGCTCGGTGGTCACTCGATTCCAATCGATTATTCCGCCATGGTCATCATGCTCGTCAGTGGAATCGCGAGCCAGAACGAAGCCTCCGATGGACGTGTACCAGGACTCGAGCGTGCCATTCCGAAGAGCAAGGGTGTCGAGTTTGCCAGCCTGCTGCATCAACCTGCTGTCGCCTTGTTGGTAGATCCGGCTGATGCCGACGCTCGTAAACTACTCGAGACCGTATCCAAGGGTAGCTCAGCGGACCTCGATGAGTGGTTAGTCAGTAAGAAGGCAGCGAAGAAACGCGTCGCTAAACGCAAAGCCGAAGAACGCGAAACCGCGAAGGCTGAAGCGGAAGCCGAGGCCGCCGCCGAAGCGATTGTCGCGGCGCCGACCGGCAAGAAGAAACCGATTCGCTCTGCAGCCAAAGCCACGTCGACGACCAATAAGCCGAAGGTAAAGAAAAAGTCGTCCGCAGAAAAGACGAGTGAAGTCGCGGCGAAGACCAAAGAAACGAAGGCCGAGGCTGCGGCCTCCACTCAGAAATCAACTGCTGCTCCCAAGAAGAAGCCCGCTAAGAAAGCGTCCACGGCAAAATCGGATGCGGAATCCACTGCCAAGAAAAAGACGACCGGCGATAGCAAAACATCGTCGGCCAAGAGCGACGACAAATCGGGCAGCAGCAAGAAACCCACCAATCGAAAACTAACCAAACAGAAACCTCGTTAAAAAACGACGCCGAAGGAATCAGTAACATGGCAGGGCACTCAAAATGGGCCAATATCCAGCACCGCAAAGGTCGCGTCGATGCCGCCCGCGGGAAACAGTGGAGCAAACTGAGCAAGGCGATTATTGTTGCTGCCAAAGGTGGAGGCGGTGATCCCGCTGGTAATATCCGATTGCGGAAAGCCATCGACGATGCCAAAGCGGTCTCGATGCCTAAAGATAATATCGAAAGGGCGATCAAACGTGGCACTGGAGAGCTCGGTGGTGATGCCGTCGAGGAAGTGCTCTACGAAGGCTATGGTCCTGGCGGTGTTGCCGTGATGTGCCTAGCGTTGACGGACAATCGAAATCGAACCGCCCCGGAATTGCGTACGATGTTCGGCAAACATGGTGGTGAACTGGGCAAGACCGGATGCGTCTCCTACCTGTTCGAACGCAAGGGCTTGTTTCTTTTCGCTGCTGGCACGGACGAGGACCACGTGACGGAAGTCGCCTTAGAAAACGGTGCCGAGGATGTTGAGACCGACGACGAAGGCCAGATCCAGGTAACCTGCGCTCCTGATAACCACGACGCCTTGTCGGATGCCTTTGAGAAGGCGGAACTGCAACCCGAGGTGAATGAAGTCACGCAGATCGCATCGACGAACGTGGACGTCGACAAGACGGTCTCTGGTCAAATGATGTCATTACTCGAAGCTCTCGACGACCACGACGACATCCAGACCGTGAGTACGAATGCCAATTTCACAGACGAATAGACGCGTCGCTCCCGGACGCGCATGTCTCTTCGTTTAGCGGACGGGAGGCGACACCAAGCAAATTCTCCGCGGAGGTATCACCATACTTCTACGGATCAATCGGTGCTAAGCTGAGCATTCTACTTGCTCCATCGGGATTTCTCATGAATTTGCACATTTGCTTGATCCGAGTGATTTCAGTCATCGGTTTCGCGGTTTCGTTTCTTCTCCTGGGCGTTTCCCAAGCCAGCGAACGACCCAATGTCGTCTTCATTCTGGCGGATGATTTGGGGTACGGGGATCTGGGATGTTATAACCCCGAGTCGAAGATTCCGACACCGAATCTCGACCGCCTCGCTCAACAGGGCATGCGGTTCACCGATGCACATAGCCCTTGCACGGTTTGCACACCCACTCGCTACAGTCTGTTGACTGGCCAAATGGCGTTTCGCGTGCCCAACGGTGGCCGCGTGTTTAGCGGCGCCGGCGGGCCGTCCTTAATCGCGGAAGGTCGCTTAACGTTGCCTGAACTGCTACGTGATCAAGGCTACGCAACCGCGTGTTTTGGCAAGTGGCATATCGGTCTGACATTCCGTGACGAAGCAGGTCAACCCATCCACAATGGTGGCCCCGACGGCGTGAAACAGATTGACTACTCGCGGCGCATCGAAGGCGGTCCGATCGACCATGGATTCGATCGCTTTTTTGGCACGGCGTGCTGTCCCACCACCGATTGGTTGTACGCCTACATTGAAGGTGATCGGGTTCCTGTACCGCCGACGGGCAAGCTTGATAAGAGCGACTTACCCAAGCACGCGTACTCAATCGACAATCGTCCCGGTCAGGTGGCGCTGGACTTTAATCTCGAAGAAGTCGATCTGAAATTCCTGGAGAAGAGCCAGCAGTTTCTAAGGACGCAGGCGATGACGAAACCCGATCAACCATTTTTTCTATTTCACTCTGCTCAGGCGGTTCACCTACCATCGTTTCCTGCCGATGAGTTCAAGGGAAAAACAAACTCGGGTCCTCATGGCGACTTCATCTTTGAATTGGACTATGTCGTCGGCGAGTTGATGGCGACGCTTGAAGAATTGGGGATCGCTGACGATACACTCGTGATGTTCTCCAGCGACAACGGTCCGGAAGTGCCCGCTGTCTATCATATGCGTCATGATCACAACCACGACGGTGCCCGCCCGTGGCGTGGCGTCAAACGTGACAACTTTGAAGGTGGCCATCGCGTGCCGCTGATTGTGCGGTGGCCTGGGCAGGTTCCTGCAGATACGACCTCTGACGAGCTCACATCGTTAACGGATGTGTTTGCCACGGTTGCGGAAATTGTTGATGAGCCGTTACCCCGAGACGCCGCCGAAGACAGTTTCAGCATGTTGCCCGTGTTGCTGGGTGAGAAACCATCCCAGCCAATTCGCCCCTATCTGTTGGCTCAGGGTTTCGCTGGTCAAAAGTGGCTAGCTATCCGGCGTGGCAAGTGGAAGTATCTCGCTCATCAGGGTTCCGGTGGCAATAATTACGCAACCCACCCCCAACTCCAGGAATACCAGCTTCCCAATACAGCACCCGATGCACCGGGGCAGCTGTTTGATCTCGAAAACGATCCCGGCGAGACTACCAATCTGGCGTTGAAACGTCCTGACATTGCGCGTGAACTGCAGTCTTTACTCGACGAGTCGCTCGCGAGTGGGCGCAGTCGAGAAATCCCCCAGGAGTAGTTTGCATAGCCTCCCGGGAACGTTTGGCACGTCCGATTGTCGCCGGCGTAAACACGCTTGTGGTTGCGCAGATCGTGAGCGGAATCAATCGTGGAGCGGACTCCGCTTTCGAGAGCTTGCTAAGCACAGGCGCGAGACCCACGAACCTACCGATTGGACATAAAAAAAGCTCGGTCTTCCCCCCGAAAGACCGAGCTCAGTTCGCGGCGTGGTGATTTTATGGATCACCCCACCGCTGTCTCCGCGAACACTTCAGGCCCCCCGACCTGTCATCCGCCCGAAGGCGGATCTCATGTCAATGATCGTTAAAAACACCGGCTCCCGTCGATCATGACAAATGAAGTGCTCGTGAAATTTCAGTGCGTTAGAGGACGCACAGGCGGTAGCTCAAGTAGGGTACGAGAGCAAAGTTGTTGTCCGGAGCGCTGTTGAGCGAAGTCCCATCGAGGGTAACGTCGATCGAGTCGCCGGTATCTGCGGGCGTAGCATCCGTCCCCGCCTGTTCCAGGCCGTCGAGGTAGTACTGAGGCATTCCAAGTCGCTGGACGACGTAGTCACCTTGGACGAGATCGTCGAAGAAGTAGAACCCATCCTCATCTGTCATCGTTGTGCGTCCATTTGGCCCCAGGTCGCCACCGGTCAGCAGGATTTCGATGCCCGCCAATCCGCTGTCGGCTCCATTCATGATTCCATTGTTATTGAAGTCACGGAAAACCATCCCCGAGATTTGATTACTTGCGTCATCAATCGTCGTGGTTGCCGTCGCGGTATCGGCTTTGTCATTATCTGGCTGCGTGGTCGTCGTTGTGACGGTGACCGAGTTGACCAGGTCCGAGGTTACGCCCTCATTGATGCGGGCGATAATCGTGAACTGGAACGTTCCCCCTGAGGCGAGCGGCGCGTTGTTCAGCGGCGTCACTGTCACGGTTTGCCCGTTGGCCGTCAGTGCACCGTTGGGGCCGGTCCCGCTAACGAAAGTGAGCCCGGTAGGCAAGGTGTCGATGACGGTGACCGCATCGGCTGGTGATGGACCGTCGTTGAACACGTTAATCGTATAGGTCAACTCGCTGCCTGCTTGAGCGTGCGTTGCACTGACCGTTTTGGTCACGTACACGTCGGCCTCGACAGCCTCGGGGACCACCGTCACGACAACGGATGCCGCGTTGTTATCCGATTGAGTGTCATCTGCGGCCGCGAGAGATACATTGTTCGTCAGGTCACCGGTGGCATCACTGTCGGCCGTCGCGGTGATCGTGATGGTGCGTGTTGCCCCGGGAGCCAGATCGAATGCAGGCAGAATGATAGTACCGTTGGTGGTGCTAGTCGGGGTAATCTCTGTACTGCCAACGAAGGCAGACTTGAACGTCAGTCCGTCGGGTAGAACGTCCGTCACAATGACCCCTTGGGCAAGCGAGGGGCTGAGCCCATTGTCAGCCTCAGTGCCGTCGTCACTCGTGTCATGCGAAACCACAATCGTGAACGAGACATCCGCTGACGGCGTGACATCGCCCGACCCGACGACCGCCTTCGTAATTTGCAGGTCATACTCGGGGGTCAATGTCACGGTTACCGAATCCGTGTTATTGGTGGGATCGAGATCCGTGACCCCAGGTGTCACCACCTCAGCCGTGTTGACGAGATCCGCCGTGGCGTCCGCATTCACATTGGCCGTGACAGTGAAGGTGCGAGTTTCTCCAACTGGAATGGTTGCGTACTCAACGAGCAATTGGCGTGTGGTGGTATCGAAAGTCGGAGTGCCCGTCGAACCGGGAGCATCAATCACGACCCCGGTCAGTCCCACTGGGAGCACGTCCGACACATCGACGTTAACAGCGTCCGAGAGACTGTCGTCGTCATGGCTGATCGTAAATGTGTAGATGACTTGATCTCGGCCCGGGACAGCGGTCTGGACGTTGGCAGTCTTCTCCAACACCAGGTCGACTCGTGCATCGGGGTCAATCGAGACCGTGGCTGAGTTGTTGGCAGTGCCATCACCTGTCTCCGGGTCTGTGGTTGCGATCACAGCGGAATTGTCAATCGGATCCAGCTGATCGCTGCCGATGGCAACTTCGAACGTGAAGACACGAGATTCACCAGGAGCTAGATCCGGCACCGTGAACGTCAAGTCTTGCCCATTGACCGAGATCGTCGCACCGCTGGTGAGCGGATCAAAGCTGCCGTCCACGAGTGTGAGTCCGGAATCGAGCGTGTCTGTGACGGTGACTCCCCGCGCGGTGGAAACGCCGTCATTGCTCGCGAACACTTGATAGGTGACGTACCCACCGGCAACGACGTCGAACGGGGCCGTATTGTCAATGATGTCGCCCGAGGGATCGTCATCGCCGCGGACATCAGGAATTCGACTGGCGACGACCAACTTGCCAACAGAAACGTCGACTTCGCGAGCGACCGTCGTCACATCGGTTGCCGACGCGTCAGCAACGTTATCGCCACCAACAACAATCGTATTGCTCAGCAGCGAGTCCGGCGCGGTGAAATTGGGGTCGATCAGCACGTCGAAAGTGACGACCTCCTGCTCGTTCATCGCCAGGTCGCCAAAGGTGATACGAAGTTTGCCATCATCGACACCTCCGTCGCTGATCACCTCAAACGTACCGCTACCCATCGTAAAGGTTCCCGAGTCGGAAACGTAAGTAACGCCAGCGGGCAGGGCGTCGAGGGCGACGATCGCTTCAGCGGTATCATTGCCCGTATTCTGCACGCTGACAGTGTAAGTCAGCTGCTGGCCAGCAATCGCCGTGTCTGGCGAGTCAATCCCGTCGGTCTTGGTGACGGTCAATTCGACGAGCGGCAGATCCACTCTCTCGACGGCGACGTTGTTTGCAAGCGGCCCGTCGAGCGGGTCACCTGGGTTGCGGTCAGCGTCGTTTGGATCAGCGTCGACCTCCACCTCGTAGCCGCTAACGATGACTTCGTTGATGGGATCGATTGAGACCGAGGAATCGATCGTGGTGTTGATGGTGTAGGTTACGCTCGCACCAGGAGCCAACGTGCCAGGGACCGCGAATGTCTGCACTACATTTCCGTCACCGTCGACAGAACTGGTTGTTGAAACAGTCGCCCCTGTATCATCGAGGACACTCACGAATGTCAGCCCGCCGGGGATGACATCAGTGATCTGCACCTGCGTGGCGTCAGTGGCACCGAGGTTTTGAACGGTCACGGTGAATGAAGCTGAACCGCCGAGGACCAAGTCACTGCTGCTGTCGATGGTTTTGTCGATTCGCAAATCCGTCGTCGGAACGACCCCGAAATCGACGGTGGTGTTCGTGTTGCCATCGCCACTCGGTTCGGCCCCGGCGGTCAGAGTGATCGCACCACTGACGAATCCAAGTCCATCGATGAACACACCGTCGTTGTCGCCGTCGATATTATCGTCCGTCGTGTCGGTACCACCATTTCCGGGGTTCGCAACCGTGCTACCGATATATCCATTGAGCGGACCGGTCGAGTCGAACTGCGCCGTGGGAATGACAACGTAGTAGGTGCCCGGCCCGAGATCCCCACCACCGGTAAGCGTGCTAAAGTCGTAGGAACCATCGGTACCGACCGTTGTCGTCGCAATGGGTGTCGGTGTTCCTACCGAGGGATCGGTGTCATACAACACCACTTCGATGGGGTCACCGCCGAACGAAACTTCGTCGGTATCAAGTAGCCCGTTGTCTTGGTTGGGTTCGTTGTTTCCACCACCGTTGTCGACGAAGACCTCGCCCCCGAGGATCATCGATCCCGTCGAGATGGTGGCGACACCGTTGACGATGTATTCGTTGGACCGTTGCGATTCGAGGACCGAGACCTCCACGTCCAGCCCCGTAACGCCCGCCCCGCCGTTGCTGTTGATACTATCGACAGTTGCTTCGATCGCGCCGACTTTCGTGAAGTCCATGGCCCCGGAGCTGGTGAAGTCCGCGAAAGGAATGAACAGGAACTGCACCGTGTTGGCAGTGAGGTCCTGGGAATACTCTGCCATGTTCCCATCGACGTCATACATACGAACGATGAAGCCGTCCGTTACGACTTGGTCCGCTTTAACAGCAATTGCCAATCCCGCAACGCTATCACCACCCGTCATGTCCACGCCGTTGACACCAAAACCCTGAACATTCAAGTCGAGTTGGTTGTCACTCACATCGTCATTGTCGACTCCATCGTACTGGACCAGTACGGTGGATGTCACGTTGCCATTCTGGACGGTGAAGAACGGATTGCTGGGCGTGGTGTCCACGCGGAAGATGCTGCTGTCGCCCGTACTGGTTGCCACATTAATCTGCACGTCGCGTTCGTCGCCGAGCACGCCACCGTTGGAGTTAAGGGCTCCGGATTGACTGAGCGTCACCCCACCCGCGGTGTCTTCGCCGATCGGCTGCCCCGGCTGAGCAAAATGGAAGTCGTCAATCGTCTCGGCGGTCACACCCGTGTCGTCCGTAATCTGGACGCCCTGATCCTGGGGCAACACCACATCGGTGAGCGGGTTCCCATCGGCGTCTTCCACACCGCCCGTGCCAGGACCAAACGACACCACATAGTAGCCGTCGTCAGTTTGATTGATCGGTGACGGCGGCGAATCGGCATCATTCCCATCGAGATTGGTGAATCGATAGGTGCCATCGGCCCCCGTCGTGACGGTCCCTACCAAGGTCTCTCCCGAGTCAACCAGTCCGTTTTGCGTGACGTCATCGAGGTACAGTTTGACTTCAACGTTTTTTAGTAGCGTTTCGCCGACGTCGTAGGTCTGATTATCGTTGGCGTCGACGAACGCCGTGCCGCTGATCGCTCCCAGATCGCTGGCGAATAACTCGCGCTTTTGCAACGCTTCCAAGCTCAACCGACGAGCGTTGTTGCCACGGCGGGTAGAGACACGTTTGCGTGGGTGAGCGGCGCGAGCGGGCTGACCAGTCAAACGGTCGATCATGCGTTGAAAAATCATCGGTTCAATACCTTCGAGCATTCAGTGTGTGATTTGAGAGCATCACGCTCGATGCGTGGTGCCGGAGGCATGCGCCAAGTGGGGATTGGTAGTTCAGAACCGGCGATTCAGCCCGCTCCTTGGATGCTTTTCACAGCGATTTAGTTTCGAATTGATATATTCAGATCAATCGGCGATCCTTCGCCCGTCGCGATAGCCGTCAGGGTCGACACCGACCAAACCGGTGTAATCCCTACATTTTCCAGTCCCAACGGCGAACCTGAGTTACCAGCGATAGTTCAGCCCAAAGCTGAGACCCTGTGCCCAGTAGTCGGTATTGTCGAAGGCAAACCGTGGGAACGTTCCCGTCGGTGTCGGAGCGTTGGCGTTGGGGATCTGTGCGGTGTCAATGATTCGGTCAATCTGATCGCCAGGGCGAACAACGTTGGACATGTACAGAAACGTGTAACCGAAGGTCGCCCGGAGCTGATCGGTGAGCTGGTAGCCGATCTTGGCGTTGAATTCAGGTAGAACGGCAAACTCATTGCGTTCGTAGTTCCCAATGTTCGAATTGAGGGCCAACAAACCACCATTGAGAGCCGGGCCGGTTCCGTTGACAATCGTCGAGCCAGCAATCTGAACGGATTGACGCATGTTGCCGACACCTAACTGCAGTCCAAGGTCGAAGTTCCAGTATCCGATCGAGCGGGTGTGATACCAACCCAAATCGATACCATTGAATTGGTTGCGTGTGCGAAACGATTCCGTGAGTGCAAACGTCAGCGGTCCGTCGCCGGGGCCAGCCCCTGCCACCATGATGTTGCTATCGATTCCAATACCTTCATCGAGCTCAACACTGCGGAACCCAAGACGGTGTTCCGAACGTGCACACCACCGGGTCGGGCAGGAGCACGGCCCCGTGTGCGTGCAGCCTTGCTCAGCGGTACGGAAGTGTCGCAGGTAGATGTTCCAACCCGTGAGGCGACTGTCGACGTCAATGTTGAGTGTTCCGGTGTGACCCACTTGGGAATAATTGACCAGTGCCATCGCTTCACCGAGTTCGTCCATATTCGGTGCAGGGTTGTCCAGCACCGTGATAATGGGGCGGACCAGTGGGTCGTTCTGAGAACCGCCTGCAAAGCTGCTGGTGCCACGATCCAAAGCGAAGCCACCGCCACCGATGCCCCACGTGTGACACTTATCAAACCAGAAACCAAAGTCGAGACGTCCACCGTTTAAGTTGTCTGTGATGACGTCGTTGCCGCCGTACAACACGCTGCCATTGGCCAAGGGTTCACGATCCGACAAACGACCGGTCGACGCCAACGGTGGAAGACTCACACCATCCTGCCACCACATCAGGTACTCGGCTGAAAACCAGCCGTCTTGAGGCCAGCACAGCGTGATACAGGGGCGGATCGTGTTGCAGTCACGATACTCACCGCACATCGGATCTCCGTTGCTGCAGTATCCGCTCGAACAGCTGGCACCATCACAGCCGCCCATCGCCGGCCCACAGCTGCCGTCACAGCCCATGTCGTCGCATCCGTAGCTTCCACCCATGTGCATCGGCTCACCACCGTAATGTTGCATGGGCTCGAGCATGATTTGCCCATCCATTGGCATCTCGCCTTCCATCACGATTGGCTCCGACAACACTGAGTTCGCCGTCGCCGAGTGCCCAACCGGTCGCAAGCGGCTCGTATTCGCTTGGGCGGCACTTGGCTTTCGCTGGGTCGCCTGACGCTGGGTCGCAGCGGGAGACTGATGATCGACCAAGCGGATCTGGCCGCTGTTGTCTGTCGCGGCGGCGGAACCCTTCGACAGATCTCGCACAGGCTGCCAAGCGGCTCGTGCGGATTGTTCCGAACCCAGGCCGCTGGTCGAAATCGAACGCGTTTGGGCTAGCAGCGGGGTGCTTAGGCAAAAGGCCGCCGTGGCAGCGACTGCCACCAGCATCATTCGGTGTGTGTTGTTCAGACGTTGCGACACTTTTGTCACCCATCAAATTGAGAAGTCGGGGGGGAGGCAGTGGGTGAAACTACATCCGACGGCAGCAGTCTGCTTGGAAAAAACAGATGCTCGTCGGTCGAGAATCACCGGCTCACCAGCGATATCGTCAAGATGGAAGCCAACAGTGAAATGAAAATCGGCGAAATCAGAAAAATCCGCAAAGCCCTGCTAATCGGCAAAGTCCACTAGACACCCGCAAACACCTCAGACTTCCCATTTAAGCAAACCAAGGTGATCGACGTGCCATCACAAACCGAAACTACCCCTGGGGCGACGGTCTTGGCAGTGATGCCCCCCAAGGGTTTACGCATGAAATCCAGCTGCTCACGCAGCAGCGGACCGTCGACCGTTGAGTGCCGCGACAACGGTTTGAAAGGTCTCCGAGGACACCAAGACGGCGTGAACGTTTGAAATTGCGCGGATCCCCGTTACTCAGCGGGTGTTGCCTGTTCTGCTTTCAATCGACGGACTTGTGTTTTCAGATCCTCGACCTCTGCAGCCAAGGACTCAACCTGTTGCTTCAAGCGGTTGAATTGCTGCTCGAGCGAGCTGTCCGGTGAATTCTGCGGCCGCCATTGAGTTGCCTGGCCATCGCCACGGTACACCCGCTCTCCCAGTTCGTTTTGATAAAACAGTCGCCCCTGAGCGTCGCGCTGCCATGGCTGGCCAGTCGGAGTCGGCTGCAATGTCTGTTGGCCCTGGAGATACTGCTGATTTTGGGGTTGGCGATTCTGATCACGCTGCATCGTTTGCTGCGGCGTTTCAGCAGCAGACTGGGCGGCCTCCCCCAGTCCAGACCGGATGGCATCTCGCGTCGGCTGGCCCTGCAGTGTGCCCTGGAGGGCACGATCGAGACCTCGCTGAGCGGCCGATTGCGTGGTGTTCTGGGTTCCATTGGCAGACGGTACCACGTTTCCTGGCACTGCTCGTTGGGTGATGGAGTCGGTAATTGCTTTGCCGATGTCCTGCGCCGGCAGGACACCGGGGGTGAGCGCTAGCCCAGCGAGGGCAACTGCCGACATTAGCGGGCGGCGTGAACTTCGTACACCATGGTTTCGTTTGACATTCATTTTCATCTCCTCCGTAAAGTCCTTCTGAAGACAGCAAACCGGTTGCCGTCGTGGCGGTCGAAGTGCGATGCAAATGAAATGCCGCTTAACCGTGCACCGTCTCAACGAGCTATCAAGATTTCCACCGATAATCCGCTTGTTTGCAGAACCCGTCGACCGCAATGGCTCCGCTGGAATCCAGGCTGATAACGGAATAACCGTTGTTGTCAGCCCCCGATCCTTCGACCATCGCGACGAGCGTGCAGTAATGAATACCCGCGATCTCAGTGACATCGTTGCGATGACTATGCCCCTGAAAGACCGCCAATACGTTCCCTGAGGCCTCCAGCACGCGCCGCACCTCGGCGCCGTTTCTGACCCCGTGACTGTTGCTGACATCAAGACGTTGGTGAGCGAACACAATCACCGGATCGCTGCATGCCTTCAAGTCCGCCGCCAACCACTCCAGTTCAGCGGGCGGGACATTGGCATCCGTCCACACCGAATTGTGACGTCCATAGGGCTCGCCATCGCTACGGAAGCAGGAGTCGAGCACGATGAAGTGGTAGCCACCCCGATCAAAAGAATAGTACGACTTTTCCTGACCAACGCCCCCGAGGAACTCATCCTTCTTGAGCGTCTCGACGCAGTGGTTCCCCAAAACGTAGTGACGATCCTTGCAAATTTGTGAAAACTCGCGGTCGATCGTGCTCAGATACCGCTGCTCGGTTTGCACGGAATCGGCCGCGTCAATGAGATCGCCGAGCTCGACGACGAACCTGGGCTCATCCTGTTCAAACTGCAGCGCCGCAGCTTCGAGCTTGCTTAATGTCTCCCGGTAATAACGCGTGCCTGCCGCTGGTTTGTCAGCGTAGTGCAAGTCGGTAATCACACCGATCTTCAACGGATCAGCGGGCTTTGCTCCCAGTGCGACCGCCGGCATCACTGCGGCAGTCGCCAAAAAAAGCGTGCCGTTCTGCAGTACCGCGCGTCGTCCAAGTCTTCGATCGTGAATAGTCATCAATATGTTTCATTTCTGCGGGTGGTTTGAATCAATGAGGTCGAGGCGAGCATATTCGAAATCCGCCTACCTCGTGACGTCGTCCTCAAAAAAGCAGCGTTGCGCGATGCTGCCATGAGCCCTGCCAACATGTCCAGCGCCGCCAATCCACGCGTTTTCTAACAAAGTTGACAAACACGCTTGCCCTCACAACCTGCAATGCATACATTATGCATATCTATCCGGCGGGTGATATTCGCCCGAATCGACCGCGTTGGTTGCATTGCCGGACACGGAGGATTTCCACAGGAAACACATGAACAACAAAAACTTTTCCCGTACCACGATTACAGTTCCCCACGAATTGAAGCGACGCATGAAACGAACCGGCTCCCAAGTCAACTGGTCGGCGATCGCGTGCGACGCCTTCGAAACCAAGCTCGATGAGATCGGACCGTTTGAAGAGATCACCACGATTGAGGCGACCGTGGAGCGATTGAAGGCGCTCGCGGTAGAGGCCGAGGCTGAACAAAACGAAGCTGCCCAACCCTCGCCCGCCGGCGAGGCAGCCGGGCGTCACTGGGCGATGAATCTGGCCTCCGCCCAACAGCTTTCAGATTTGGAAGAATTTCGAGGGGAAGTCACCCCGGAAAAATGGACCGAAGTCCTCTCCACCCGGGATGGATGGTTTGAGTTAACACGCCGCATTGCCACGGACGACGCGTTTGGCGTCAGCGAGTTTAGCGAATCCGAGCACACCTCAGACGGCGACGCCGAGCCCGATCACCGACGGCGCGAGCACTCCCCTGAACGGCACGGTCGCGGACGCCATGACGGACACCGTCGAAGGTTCAAACATGGTGGGCGTCATAGCAAAGGCCAACGTCGCGGCGGATTCCGAGCCCGGGCATTCTGGCGCTCGATTCTCGAAGAGCGACCATGCGAACCAAATTTTTTCGCCAGTTTCGCCGACGGAGCCCTCGCCGTCTGGCACGAAGTTAAACCCCAGATTGCCGAGTAGGTCGCAGGACACCCGGGCTCATCGACTCCGTCGTCACGAGCGTTGCGGCGGCACGGGAATGCGATCAGTTACTGACGCCGAAACAGCCATCTCGCCGTCGGCGGCACGCTCCGCCTGGCAAACAGCGCCGGACTGGCGTCGATGGCTGGGCGGTCCGAAGGTCGCACGGAAAAACAAGGCGATACGATTGTATTTCCGTGGTGGGAAGACGACCTTCGTCGCAGCTCAGACTGCTTTCGACTAACAGAACCGAGCGACTGCGACCGTTAGAACACGAAGACGAACTCGTTCCAGTTCAGAACGCTGAGGGCATAGAGCGCTTCGGCTCGCTCGGGGTTGAGGTGACTATCGTTAATGAGGGAGTTCATTAACTCGGCACCCTCGCTGATCTCTTGATCGGTCGCTTCGCGGCCAAGGACACGATAGATAACCGCACGAACTAGAATTCCACGATCTGCAGCAATGGCTTCGTCGCTTACCTCACTGGCACGGAGCTCTGAGCGGACTGAGGCGAGGAGCTGACGGGCTTTCTCATGGATGAAATCGCTATTGAGCAACGACATCGCCTGGCCGGGTTGCAAGGTAACGAACCGGGCTTCGCAAGTCGTGTCGGGCTCCGGAAAATCGAAAGCAGCAAGCATGGGAGTCAACAACGAGCGTTTGACGTGAATGTAGACACTGCGGCGATTGCGATCCGATTCACTCGAATCTCCCCAGCCCTTACCCGGCTGGGATTGGCCCGCCAGGACTTCCGGCGAGAGTTCCTCGTAGAAGCTCGGACCATAGCTCTTCAAATTAAGGGTGCCAGCGACCGTAAGTAGGGTGTCACGCACTTCTTCGGCCGTCAGTCGACGAGGATCGAAACGCCAGAACAGATCGTTGTTGGGATCCACGACGGAGGTATTCCCCACCGCTTGGGCTTGCTCCGGCGTCAAGGCCGCAGCGGCTTGGTAGGTTTGGCTGGTCATCATGAACCGGTGCATATCCTTGAACCTCCAGCCCTTGTCCACAAACACGTGTGCAAGATAGTCGAGCAGTTGCGGGTGGGTCGGCGGCGTCCCAAGTTGCCCAAAGTTATTGGTCGATCGCACGATGCCGCGACCAAAATGATGCTGCCAAATGCGATTCACGATCACGCGCGTCGTGAGACGATTTTCTGCCGTCGTAACCCACCGGGCGAACGCCAATCGCCGTTTATCAGCAGCGACCTGGGAGGTTGTGCCGGACGACGCTTCACCAGGGAAAACGTCATCTTCGAAAATCTCTGGGACGCGTGGGGTGACCGCGTCGGTGGGTGAATGCGGGTTACCGCGGAACATGACGAACGTTTCCGCCATTTTCTGCTTCGCGGCCAGCCCGAGGACTTGCTCGCGCGGCGGCAATTCGCGGCGACGTTTCCTCACCTGGTTAAGTTGTTTGCCGAGTTCTGCGTACCGATTACGCTGGGCGGCCGTCAGATGTTGGTCTAGCTTTTCTCGCAGTACTTTATTGCGGTCCTTGCGGTTGCCTTCGGTCGCCCGTTGGTCGGGGGCGGACATTTTGACGATGCCCGCCTGCTCAATCTCGGTGCGTTCGGACTCGATCCTGGCAAAATCTTGGTCACACTGTTGGTACTGGACCAGGAGCTCAGGCGAGGTGATATCAATTTGGTTATTGGTGACATGATCGGCGCGGGTGGCGTAGGGCGCAACGTCCGCAAAAATCGCCAGCATGCCGTAGTAGTCCGTCGTCGGGATCGGATCGATCTTGTGATCGTGGCAGCGGGCGCAGTTGATCGTTAGCGCCAAGAAAGCTTGCCCCGTTGTCGTGACGAGATCGTCAAGTTCGTCATAGCGGGCCTGCAGCGGATCGGCGGGCTCATCGTCCCAGATACCGAGGCGGTAATATCCTGTGGCGGTCTTGGACTCGGTCGTTGGATGATCAAAGAGATCTCCGGCGAGTTGTTCCTGGACGAATTGATCGTAAGGTTTGTCTTCGTTGAACGAGCGAATCACGTAGTCGCGAAACTTCCAAGCGTTCGGTTTCGCGGCATCACGTTCGAAAGAGTTAGTCTCGGCATAACGCACCAGATCAAGCCAATGGCGGCCCCACTTCTCGCCATACTGATCCGAGGCGAGTAACCGGTCGATGAGTTTCTCGTAGGCTCGCGGATCCGTGTCGTTCGCAAACGATTCCACTTCATCAGGCGTCGGTGGCAGGCCGGTTAGGTCATAGGTGGCGCGTCGAATCAGCGTCCGCTTGTCTGCGGGTGGAGCCTGCTGCAGACCAGCTTCGGCGAGCCGCTGGTACACGAACGCATCGATCGGATGAACTTCTTCGCTGTCCCTCGGGACATCGGGAACGACAGGATCCGTGAGCGGCTCAAACGCCCAGTGTTTGCTAAACTCAGCCCCTTCATCGATCCATTGCCGCAGCAACTCCACCTCACTCTCGGTCAGGGGATCGCCCTCAGGCGGCATCCGTTCGTATTCGTCATCACTGGTAATTCGGGTCAGCATGGCGCTGGACTCCGCGTCACCGGGTACGATGGCGAACTCCCCCGATTCAGACTCGACGAGAGCCAATTCCGCCTCATGAAACGCTAAGCCGCCCTCAGACTGGTCGGGCCCGTGACAGGAGAAGCAGCGGCGGGCGAGCAGCGGCTGAACATCGCTGGCATACTCGAGTTCTGCGGCCGAAACCGCCATCATGCCGAACATGTTCACCAGGCCTGTGCAGCAAACAAAAAGGTTACGAACAAACGAATTTGGCATCACGCGAGGCGTTCGGGCAGGAGGGGGTGGGCGGGAGTTAGCGATCTCAGAGCGCTGGCGAGGGTCCACCATTTTGATCGAAAACCGCGGCCGTGATAACCGGGAAAATAGCCAAAATGGACAGCTGTAATTGGGGTGGCATTTTCTCAGGTTTCGCTACAATATTTGGCTTGTCAATCGGGCCAGCGGGAGTCCCTGTGATCGGTCTGGCGAACGTTTTGGACGCACTTGGTGAAGTCCGACGCGTTTCGCGTTACCTGTTTGTTACGAGACCCTGAAACGAGAGAATTGAAAATGTCGCAAGTCGCTACGGAACGACTGCCCTACAAAGTTCGGGACATTTCGCTGGCCGATTACGGCCGCAAAGAAATCGAACTGGCCCAAAACGAAATGCCTGGCTTGATGGCCCTGCGCGCCAAATATGGTGCTTCCAAGCCACTCACAGGTGCTCGCATCGCCGGCTGTCTTCACATGACCATCCAAACGGCGGTTTTGATCGAAACCTTGGTCGAACTCGGCGCCGAAGTCACCTGGAGTAGCTGTAATATTTTCAGCACCCAGGACCACGCTGCAGCCGCGATCGCCAAGGCCGGCATCCCTGTCTTTGCCTGGAAGGGCATGAGCGATGCCGAGTTTGATTGGTGCATCGAGCAGACACTGCATTTCCCCTCGGGCGAACCACTCAACATGATCCTCGATGATGGTGGTGACTTGACCGCCATGGTACACGACAGATTCCCTGAATTGCTCAGCGAAGTTCGCGGCATCAGTGAAGAGACCACCGCCGGAGTTCACCGCCTCGAAGTGCTCAATCGCAGCGGCAAGCTTCGCGTGCCAGCGATCAACGTCAACGATTCGGCGACCAAGAGCAAGTTCGACAATCTCTATGGATGCCGAGAATCGCTCGCCGACGGCGTCAAGCGAGCCACGGACGTGATGTTGGCTGGGAAAGTCGCTGTCGTATGCGGATACGGCGATGTCGGCAAGGGCTGTGCTCAAAGTCTGCAACGCTACGGCTGCCGCGTGCTCGTGACCGAAATTGACCCCATCAACGCGTTACAAGCAGCGATGGAAGGCTTCGAAGTCACCACGATGGAAGAAGCCAGCAAGGAAGGTCGCCTGTTTGTCACCACAACCGGTAACAAAGACATCATTCTTGGCCAACACATGGTTGAGATGGCCAACGACGCGATTCTCTGCAATATCGGTCACTTCGACACCGAAATCGATATCGCCTGGTTGGAGGCCCAAGTTGAGGCTGGCAAGGCGACCAAGAGCGAGATCAAACCATCCGATATCGGCGCGGTCGATCGCTACACGTTTAACGATACCGGACGGAGCATCATCATTCTCGCCAAGGGACGCTTGGTGAACCTCGGCTGTGCCACTGGCCACCCAAGCTTCGTGATGAGCACCTCGTTCACCAATCAGGTCCTCGCTCAACTCGAACTTTGGAACCAGGAAAATAAGTACGAGAACAAGGTGTACATGCTGCCTAAACGACTCGACGAAGAAGTCGCACGGCTTCACCTCGGCAAACTCGGAGTCAAGCTAACCACGCTGACGCAGGAGCAAGCGGATTATCTTGGCGTGCCAGTCGAAGGCCCTTACAAACCAGACCACTACCGCTACTAATGGTCGCGGAAGTGTGTGTTTAGAAGTGAGCCGAGACGAATCAGCGGCTTGGCAGGTGGTTTCGCCTGCCAGCCGTCACAACGCTCGGCTCACGTCATTGTCCACATTGAGAAGTGGGGCAAGTGCCCCTGACGAATCTCGTCTGAAAATCACGATTGTCAAATCGCGTACCCACTGGGCCGCGTGTGAAATGGCGTCAACTTCAACTTCAGCTGACAACGATGTGCGCCAAGCGCCCTCAGGCACCGGGCGGCACCGCCAACTCTACCGCTCACGCGTTCCACTAAGTCCACGCTATCCGGCCGCGCGTGTAGGGTACGCAAGGTGAGACCCACGCGGTTAAAACACGCTCAGCAACCGCACCCCTGTCATTTCAGGCGGCGTCTTTTTTGCCTTTACCCTGGCGCCCTTGGCCCTGTTTGGCCCCGGCTTGCAAAGATTTGCGAACTGCTTCGGGCAACGCTTCCAATTGTTCCTTGCTCAATGTGCTCACCACGGCCTTGTGCAACTCTGCAGTCGCCTTGGTCATCTTTTCGAAAGTGGCAATCTCTTCGGCAGTGAGGGACTCATTGACCTTGGCACGGATATCCTTGCCCTTTAGACCAGCTTCGCGGGCGGCCTTCATCGCTTCGGTCCGTTTCTTCATCAATTCGGGTGTCAGGCCGTCTTCACGCAGTTCCTTTACTTTTGCGGTGAATGCAACCGTTGCTGCTTTAATTTTCGTCTGTTGTTCTGCGGACAAACCGGCGCTTTCAAGGCCTTTTGTCAATTTAGCAACCGCTTGGTTGCGACCTGCACGATTGCCTTTATTTTTCTTAGGCGCCGCTTCATCAGCAACAGTGGTCACGCTAAGAGCGGCAATCAACGCGAGGGCGAACAGGTTTCTCATCTGGTTTTACCTTGGGCAAAATGGGGAAGGTCGACAATAGAGTCGGCATCTTAACCCCAATTGATACCCTAGGTTTCGCTGATCTCCATAAATTCTCTCAAGATCGATCACTCCGCTGGCGGAGGCGGCATCATCGCCAGCATTTCAGTAGCAAAGGCCTTGCCCATGAGGGCGAATGTTTTCGCACAGCCGAGGTAGTGGTAACCAGCGTTAGAGGCACCTCGGGCTCGCAGGGCGGCCTCGGCCGGAGAAATCAATTCAGCCTCGAATGCTGCCACGGCTGCTTCCATTTCTGCTTTGGTCATCCTGCCCTCACTCACTTCGCGTTTGTCGAGCAGATAGCGCTGCTGAGCAACCCGTTGCACCTTGGCTTGGATCGCTGCGAGCGGTTCGTCCCAAAACTCACCGGTTTGTACCACGCCGACGTTCCCCTGGAACTCCGGATAGCTTGCCGGCGCTGCCATCGCGGTGCGAAATTGCCGGTTGCCATCGTTGATATTTTCAGTCCTCATGCCGTCGACGCCCATCACACCAATTACGAATGGCATGTGAGGAGCGTCAAGATCGCGCCGCACGTCCCGAATCAAGTTTGCCAACCAGGCACTGTAGTTTTCAAAGCGATTGGCTTCACTTTGAGACGGCAATTCCGGGTAGACGTCGCGATTGACCATGTCATTGAAGCCTTGGAACCACACAAATCCTGCAATTTCGTAGCCGTACTCCTGCTTATAGCCGGGGTAAACACGCTGGATATCGCTGAGCACCTCTCGGACATGCTCAATCATCAAACGGTAGTAGTGGCCGCTCCGTTCGACCGGGTTTCGATTTTTTTCAATGTCTCGCTCGGTTTGTTCATAGACACCGGAACTGGGCGAACGGAAGTCGTAGAAGAGCGACTTGCCTCCCCAGGCAGTCTTGATGATGAGCACGGGCTCCTCGAATGCCTCATCCATGGCGAGCCCGAAGGTGAACTCGGGACCTATCTTGCCCCCATCGATCGTCGGATCCGATCGTGAGCCATATCCGGCGGTGAGCTTGCCAAAGCCTTCACCGTTATTGTCTCCTCGTCCCGTGCGGTAGGAAATCCAAACATTATCAGCAACCCTGGGCGTGCCGTCCGGTCCCACCATCTCGGCGTATAGCGACTGCGTTTGCGGATCGTCGGCGATGTAATCGAAAGTGGATACCTTCGCATGCCCCTCCATGTTGGACTGACCGGCAAGTATGAACACCTTGATCGGCTTTGGCTCTGCCGCCGTAGCCAGACAGGCGCCAGAAAAGTCCCACAACGAAATAAAACTCAGCCCCATTGCCAGGACGAACAGATTGCAGCGAAGTCGCATCGGGGGAAGCTCCGGTGGGAGTGAGAGTATCAATGTGCATTTGAGATGCAGTAGAGCTTGGTCAGCGTCCGAATCAGGAGGTTGCCACCGACGATGCTCGGCGTTGCGATGCAGAGTTCCTCGAGCGGGTTGGTCGCCAGAATTTCAAATTCCGGCCCCGCCTTGATGACATAGGTAAGACCATCTTCACTCAAACAAAATATCTTGCCGTCATATGCCCACGGAGATGCGGTAAACGATCCCTTCGGCGAGAATCTTTGTTTGTCATAGACTTCACTACCAGTCAGCGCGTTGTGACACGTAATGAAACCTTGGTCGTAGACCGTGTAGAGATACTCCCCGTAGACAATCTGCGTCGTGTTGTACGACGACGCTTGCGGCTGGTACCACGTGATGAAATCGCTGCGCTCGTATTTACCATCGCGAGCGATCTCACCGTCGGCGCCCGGAGCGACGGCAAACGTCGGCCGATGAGCATCACCCACATAACCCGATGAGATGTAACACATCCCATGGGCTGCAAATGGCGAGGGAATGACCAACATCGACATATCACCATCGAAGCTCCACAACTCCTCGCCCTCGAGTGAATAGCTGCGATTGGCATTTTCGCCAGGTACGACGATTTCTGTCCGAATGTCATTCTCCCAGACAAATGGGGTCGCCCACGACCTCGTTTCATCCCGGCTGGTCTTCCAACGCTGGCGTCCGGTCTGCGAATCATACGCGGCAATCCAAGACTCTTCTTCATTGTCGTAAACGACAATGACCTGTCCATCATGAACCACAGGCGACGATGCGGCGCCATAATCCATATTCGTTTTCTTCGGCTCTATCATCTGGGACCACAGCAGCTCACCGTCGAGATCGTAACAATACAACCCCAGGTCACCGAACAGCACGAACAGCCGTTGACCATCGGTCGTCGATGTTTCTGCAGCGTAGGAGCTTTTGGGGTGTCGCGGCACGACCGGTTGCCCCGTATGCGCCTCCCGTTCCCAACGTAGCTGACCGGAATGGAGGTCAACACAATACACCATCCAGTGGTGCGTACCCTTAGCAGGGTCACGGACTCCGAGCCCCATGTACAGACCGCTCTGCGGCCGCAGGTTTTCCTCGTCTGCGACGACCGATGTTAGAAAGACTCGATCGCCCACCACGATGGGACTGCCCCACCCCTGGCCGGGCACGTCAGCGACCCAGGCCACATTCTCCGTTTCGCTCCACCGCGTGGGCAGGCCGGGATGATCGGTCGCAACGCCCGTGGCATCGGCGCCCCGGAAGCGGGTGAAATCATCTCCAGATAGGACGGTAACGCACGTCACCAGAACCAAAGTCAGTAGCGTGAGGCGAGCCATTCTTAAAACTCATCTGTTACGGGAACGGTGTCCATGAATCCGATCATCATTTCCTCGAAGCTCTGATCGCCCCACGTCACCGTCTTGCTGGGGTCGGGGTTTGTCATGTTTCCCTCACTGTTGTCGAAGACTGCGGTGCACTGGACGAGAGTACCCTTAGGCAGTGTCAGCGGTTCTTTGAGAACGTATTTCAACTGCCAATTGAAGTCGTAGTTGGGCACGCTGAGCAGAGTCTGTTGGCGACCATCGGGAAATGTCGCGTCGTAGCGAAATGATTTTCCACGAAGGTGCATGTGCGGCGTCAAGCTGATCAGGTTCTCGTCTTGGCGAGCAACGTAGGCTGCCTTGACTTCATGATCGGAGACTCCAGGGGGGATTTTGAATTTTTGGTCAACGGCGAGCCGGCCCCGTAGACGCTTCCGCACGTTTGCTTTGTCGGTGAATTTCACCCCCAGGTAACTACGGTCATCGGTCGGACTGCCATTGGGCGTGTAGTGCATCTCGAACAGCAATTTGCTGCCCGCCTTGACCTCCAGGGCCACGCCGTCGGTCAATTCCAGCGGCGGCAAGCCTGGCGCGTAACCGGCAACAACTTGACGAAAATCTCGCTTATTCGCGCCGGGCGGAATCACATATACCAAGATATGATGGACCACGCCGCGTTTATCTGGCCTCGCCTCGGCGGCCACAATGTACTTGTCTTCTTTCCAGCCGGGGTCGACGACGTAGTGCTGGTAATCGACAATACCTTCGGCGGGCACAGCGAAAGGCTTATCTCGCATTGGAAAGACTTCGTCCGGCTGCGGCATCTGCCAGCCAACTGCGAACTCGGGTGCCGCTGGCAGATCGCGGGGGTCTCCTTGCGGCATCCCGTTGTCAATCCAGGTTTCGATCAAATCACGTTCGGTTTCACTCAGTCGCGCATCGTTGGCGAATGTGCCATGCTGAGGATCGGCGTACCAGGGCGGCATCCGGTTGTCCGCGATTACCTCCAAGATGGTATCCTCCCATCCCAGCACATCGTCGTAGCTTGTCAGTGTGAAGGGTGCGATCTCGCCGTCCCGATGACAATTCACACATCGATTGTTGAAGATCGGCGCAATATCTTTATTGAACGTCACATTGCCGGTCGGCTCGACTTCTTGGGCACGACCAATGTAGCAGCCCACCGCTTCGGTTTCGGGCGTCTGAATCAATTCACCACCGAGCAACGCGTCGATTGCTAAGGTCAGTTCAGGTTTGGCGTCTCGCTCCTTGGCGTAACCCACGCCGTATTGATCGTCGATTCGCCCGTGGTACTGCACGATGCGATCACGGTCGAGCAGAAATACTTCCGGCGTTCGCTGGGCTCCCATAGCATCGGCGACGCGATTGCCAGGGTCCTTGAGCATCGGGAAGCCGATTTCGTGGCGATGAACATAGGCAGCCATTTCCGTCAGGCTATCTTGCTTGTTCGAATTGATTCCGATGATCTGCACGCCGCGATCAGCGTATTTCCGCTGGATGTCCGACAAGCGTGGGCCATAGAGTTTAGCCAGTGGACACTCGGTACCCAGATACACGATCGCGATCGCATGGGCGGACTCAAAGTCGTCCAATGACACAGCTTTGCCGTAGCAATTGTCCAGCGTGAATGATTCGACGTGCTGGCCCAAATGGCTAGGTGCATCGTTTTTCGCATCAGCTGACCGGCAGTTCGGGCAACTCAAAACGAACCACGCCGCGGCGACCAATCCAGTTTTCCACATCCAAGCACACTCCCAAGGTTTTCAAAACGGCCCTGGATCAGCCCGCTGATCCAACCTCCTGAGCACCATTGGACTCGAAAGTCATTGCGGATACCACAGTGAAAGTGTGTCAGATTGTACCAGCGGTGATTAGCGTCGCCGCTTCTTTTTCCGGGTCATTGGATTGAGGCTGCGGCGAACCTCGGCGACCGGTTCATCCGGCTCGGGCGGTTGCTCAGCGGCAGTCAGGGGCGGCTCAAATCCTTCCAGTGAATCTCGGATCAGTTCTTTGTTGATCCGTCGTTCGATACTCGTCAGGATGTCCCCCTCACCGGGAACAACGAACGTGAAGGCGATGCCATCGCGGCCCATCCGTCCGGTTCGACCGACGCGGTGGACATAGTCGTCGCAGTCCTGCGGCACATCAAAATTGACGATGTGTGAGATGGTCGTGATGTCAATCCCGCGGCCCACGACATCCGTTGCAATCAACAGCTTCAATTTGCGGTCTCGCAGGCTCTGCAAGACACGATCACGCTCCCGCTGCTGAAGGTCGCCATGGATGCATCCACAAGCACCATGATAAAGTCGCGACAACTGCCGGTGCAGCCGATCGGTACCTCGCTTGGTGCGGCAGAACACGATTGCCTGTTCTGGATCTTCTCGCTCGAGCAACTGTTCGAGCAGTTCGACTTTGCGTTCATTGGCAACGGTGAAATAACGTTGCTCGATGGTGTCGACCGCCATTTCATTCTGGCAACAGTCAATCACCGTAGGATCTGTCATGTAGCTCTCAGCGAGTCGCCGCACGACTGGCGGCAGGGTAGCGGAGAGCAGCAACGTTTGGCGACTCCGAGGGCATTTACGCATGATCCGTTCGATCTGCGGGCGGAAGCCAATATCGAGCATCCGGTCGGCCTCATCGAGCACGACGCACCACGCCTTATCGAGCCGGAGAGTTCCTCGTTGCAGGTGATCATGAATTCGGCCGGGAGTACCGACTACAATCTGAACACCATTCTCGAGCTGGCGCAATTGGCGATTCATGTTCTTGCCGCCCGAGAGGACCGCAATCTCCGTCGGCACCCCATAAGCCAGACGCGCTGTTTCGCTAGCCACTTGGTCCGCAAGCTCGCGGGTGGGCACGACGATAATCGCCTGTGGATCCCGACAATCCTCCAGCGAATCAAGCTGCTCAAGAATGGGGATGGCGAATGCTGCCGTTTTGCCGGTACCCGTGCGAGCCTGGCCGATCACGTCGCAGCCCTCGAGGGCATACGGAATCAAGGCGGCTTGAATAGGCGAAGGCTTGGTGAAACTCGTCTTAGCGAGGGACTGACGCATGATGGGCGACAGGTCCAATTCGTCGAATGACTCCATTTCGGGCGGCAAAACTACGGGGCCGACCGACTCCAACAGGGCGATGGAATCTTCGTTATCCTCGAAGCGGGGTGGTGGCCCACGGCGACCGCTACGGGCATTTCTGGGAGTTTTAGTATAGCTCATCTCGAAAGTTTATCCGCTCAGCGGGTTTTGCGACACTCCCAGTAGGTGGAAATCATCGCGTTTCATCAGGCGGAGTGACGTTTGTTCCGATTGGGGACGCTCCACATCTCGCGAGGTGTGCGATGCAGTCATTCTCGCGATGGATTGAGCAGGCGGGCGATCGTCTCGTCAGTAAGGTTGTCCGGCGTAGCGACAAACAGTCCGGTATCGACAAAAGACTCCACTGACTCACCCCGGATGGCCGCGGCAAGTGTTTCGATCGCGAGGTAGCCCATGCGGACCGGGTCCTGCAGAACAATTGCCGAAACGTCTCCAGCAGCCAGGGCCTCGCGAAGGGAATCGCTGCTATCAAAAGCAATCAATTTAACTTTACCAGCCAGATCACGATCGCGGATCGCCCGCAACATGCCCTCAGCATTGGGCTCACACGTCGTGAACACCCCATCGACATCGGTGCCAAACCGGTTCAGCAGAGACTGCGACTTGTCCACTGCGGACTCAGTCGTCGTCCCACCGTACTGGTCACTACTGATGACTTCGATCTGTGGATACTTGGCGATGCCATCTAAGAACCCTTCTTCACGCTGGTGGGTACTCTCACTGCCTTGGTGATAACGCAGACAGATGACCTTGCCACCATCGGCACCAAGACTGCTCGCCATGGCATCGGCTGCCATTTGTCCGCCGCGAAAGTTATCCGTGGCGACATAGGAAACGAAATCTCCTGAGTCTGTATTGAGTCCACTGTCAAAGATCACCACGGGCACGCCAGCACGGCCTGCTTCCTCGACCGGACGCACGAGCGCATCGGCATCCAGCGGCGCCAAACAGATTCCATCGACACCGGAGTTCAGAAAGCTTTGAAACACACTGATCTGCTCACTCCGATCACTCTCCTTCGACGGCCCCTTGAACGTCACACGGACACCGAGATCTTCACCGGCTTGTTGAGCCCCGCTGCGCACCGACTGCCAAAAAATATGACTCTCGCCTTTTGGGATCACCGCAAAGTGCAGCTCGCTTTTCGTGGTCGCGCTCCCGTGGTCGCCCGCATCACGGGGAGGCCGACAACCGCACAACAAAGTCAACAACACAACCGCAAAAATTCCGCGTGAGACAAGCAAGTGCATGAGTTCGATGTTCCCGGTCCAATGAGTCGACTTGAATGAAAAGATAAATTTCTTAGGTGCGTAGTTTACCGTATTTTGTGCAGGCGGAACGCCCGTGCTGTGCACGAGTGATCGCAAGTTTGAAAAACTTTTCCAAACTTGGCTTGACCCGCGAAAGGCATCCCGGCTAAGTTTCCCCCATCGTCGCAAGCGGGTTGTTTCGGCAAGTCGCTCGCGGCAAAAGACGATCATAGACGGAATGATTTTCGCATGGGTCGAACACACATTAATGCGTGCTAGGCTGCGAAGAAGGTGATTAAAATGACGCCATGGATGACATCATTTGACCACCAAGTTTCACTATGTTCAGATCGTTCGAGCGGTGCTAGCATGGATGCGAAGCACTCACTCGAACATTTTAGCAGCAACAAATCTGCGACTTGCAACCCGCAAGGCTTTCGACGATAATTCATGTGCTCAGTGCGAAATCACTGCAGCGAGAACTACCGCAGCGAAACCAGCCAGAAAGAACTCGCCCGGGTAGATTCTCTATACCGACCACCGGCTCCCGGAACAGAAGCGCGTTGTCCTCCGCCCCCCTAGGACCTCGTACTTTCCGGGAGCTTTTTTTATGCGCATTCAGAATCCGCCTAACCTCTCTTGCGCTGGGCGGCCATAACTCGCTATAAGCAAACTGCTTCGCGACAATGCTCCCCTGGCATCGCCGCGTTGAGATTCGCCACTCCCTTATCAGCGAGACGCACGGATGCGACGCAGAGCGGTCAGCAGTTACGATCTCCAGGCTCGCGAGCGCACGCAAGCCGAACACACATCACATCGTCGTGCCGATCGATCCCGACGGCGGCGGACGATTGCTTTCAGCATGACTCTATTCGTGGCGTTGCTCGTAGCGAGCGCACCCTCTCTCGTCAGCGTTTCGCCTCTCGGACGCTCGCTACTGATCGACTCGATGGCGGGCTATGGATGGAACGCCGATGTTGACAGCGTGCAGATAGGATGGGTCACCCCAGTTCGCTTGACCGGCCTAAAACTCACCGGCCACCGCGCCGGAACCAGCCTGGAAGTCGCTGAAATCCAAACCGGGATGACGTTCTCTCAATTACTCTCAGGCGAACTCGCTCGCGGTCAGCTAGGAGAGGTGGTACTACGTGACGTGCACGTCGCCTGCGAAGTGCATGAGGGCAGCAGTTCGATCGAGACCGACCTCACCGACCTGCTCTCCTCGACAGATTCAACTTCCTCGATGTCGCCGTCGGGATCAATCCAAATCCTGGGCCTGCACATCGACGTCACCGACGCGGTCACCGAATCAACGTGGTCGCTCAAGCAGTCCAATGCGTCAGTTCAAATCGATGCCAAGGAACTGACATCGACATGGCAAGGCGTGCTCAGCCAACCCGGCGGTGGCGAAGGCTCGCTGCAAGGCGAAACGATTGTGGGCTGGGCTTCCGAGACGATGATGCCCATCACCTTAAAGATCGACGCGGACTCATTGCCGATCTCCATATTGAGCTTGGCTGCGCGTCGGTTTCCTGAAAGCGAGTTACCCGCCTCGATCACCGGAGATTTGTCTGGGAGCGCCACCGTTAAAATGCCCAGCTCAGGATACCCGCATGTATCGCTACGCAAAATTGAACTGCGTGGCCTAGCAGCATTTGACCCTAGCAATGGCAACCGGCTCTGGGGCAATGAACTCACTCAACTCGACGGCGACTGGATTTGGCATCCCGGCCAGATCGTTGCCCGCCAAGTCTCCGCGAAAACGGATTTCGCGAGCGTTGCCTTAAACGGCACGTTCTCCGACTCCATATCACTTGCTGGCGCAGGCTCAAATCCACTGGCTTGGCTCGACCGGGTCGACGCCACTGCGGATATGCATATCGACCTTTCGCGTCTGCAGGTCGCCATGCCTAAATTACTGCCACTTCGCAGTAACGCGACGTTGCACCGGGGGACAATACACGCCACGATTGAACCGATCAACGACGGTCGGCCAACGGGAGCAACAAGCGGATCACGACGCCGACGGTTGGTAATTCACAGCGATACCATCGAAGCGACCTCGGCAGGCAAGTCAGTGGTCATTGCCCCCATGGACGCAACTGCCATTGTCGCCAGCGACTCGAAGTCTCTGTCAGCGGAACAATTTGAGCTCAACAGTCCGTTTGCGCGAATCCAGGGGCACGGCAGTGTCGCCTCCGGTTCCGCCGAAGTAAATGTTCACTTTGGCAAACTCGCACAAATGCTGAACCCGCTCTTCGAACTGGACCACCAAGACCTTGAGGGCGATGTGACAGCGACAGTCCGATGGGATGCCGAACCAGGAGGCCTGTGGCGATTGCGCGGCAACAGCCGCGTTGATCACTTAATGATCCAATTCGATCCCGAGCGACGCCTGCGGCAAACCCAACTTACCTCCACTCTGGACGCGGAGGGCCGCTGGTCGACCGCGACCGGCAACTGGTCGCTCGATGAGCTTTCCGGGGGCTCACTTCGAATCGAAGGCGATGGGCTCAACGCAGACGTCAGCCTCGTACGAGCGGTCCCACACCCCAGTCGCCAACGGATGCTACCGCTACAGTTGCGGGGGCAGGGACGTATCGAGTCGATCGTTGAGATGTTACATCCCTGGATGCCCGATGAGGCCGTCAAAGTACGAGGCGGCTTCCTGCTCTCGGCCCAGACCAGCTTGAACCTGGAGGGTGAGATGTTAGTCGAGAGCGTGGTCGGCGAGCTCAGTTCACTTGAGGTACCCGCTGGCGAAAACCACCTGCGTCAAGAATTGGTCAAGCTAAATTTCGCAGGCAAGGCACTGTGGCCTCGACAAGAAGTGACGATTGATTCGCTCACGGTGACGGGCGACGCCATGTCCGCTGCTGTCGAGGGCAAGTGGGTTAACAACATGACCGACCTCGATATTGCCTGGCGGGCGGACCTGGGACGATTGCAGCCCAACTCACTCAACCTCGCCGCCCCGCCCCCTCAACCCAAATCGATTGCTGAGAGACGCCGTGACATGCCGCGGGATCGACCGCAGGAGAATGTTCACGCAGTTGGATTCAGCAGCGCCGCTACCGCCTCGCCCAGCGGTCGATGGAGCATCGCAGGAAACATCCAAGGCCGCACGGCCATTGTGGGCGACGCCGCCACGCTCCACTGCCAAACCACACTCACTGGTCGCGATTTAAGTCTTCGCGAGTCACGGCCTGGGATGCCGCCAACCCAAACTTCGCTCGTGTGGTCCGAACCCGCGGTGGAGGTCAGTGGTAAACTCGACATCAACACGCAGACCATGGCGGTCCGGACCACATCGCTCCGCGTATCGACCGACTGGTGTGGCGTGACTCTCGAGGGCGCTGCTTCGTGGCAACAGGGCGCTGCCGATGTGCATCTGAGCGGACCAGCAAGATTCAAGATAGACGAAGTGGCTCGCCATTTGAGCCGCCTGACAGGTGTCGGCATCGTTGCTGAAGGGCTGCACGAAACGCCACTGGAAATCCTCTACGCACAAAACAACAGCAAGGACTACGCGTTCACGATCAAAGGTTCACTCGGGTGGGAGACCGTGGACACCGCCGGCATGCTGTTTGGACCTGCTCAGGTGCCTTTCCGCATGACTGAAAGCGTTGTCACCGTCGCCCCGAGCAGTATTCCAGTGCTTGGACCGAGTCGCTTGACCCCCCAGACGATTGGCCCCCAGGTTCCGCCGCTGAGCGATCAGCCTCGCAAGCAAACCGGCGGAGAGATCCTTCTGGCGGGCGACGTCCACTATCGACCCGAGTTGTATATCGAAATGCGCCCGGGCCCAATTGCCCGGAACGTTGAGCTAACCCCGGACATGACCGGACAGTGGCTCAAATACTTGGCTCCGATTGCCTCCGATGCAGCGCGAGTCGAGGGCAGCTTCAGCGCCGACCTCGAACACGCAGTCGTCTGGATCGATCAGCCCCGTCGCAGCGAGGTGCGGGGCCGACTGGATATTGAACGGGTCCAGATGAATGCGGGCCCACTGGCGGATCAAGTCATTGCGGGAGCTCGACAACTGCAGGCGTTGGCCGCGATCGGCTCCAGTCCTCAAGCGCCGCAAACCGGACGCACACTGATCACATTGCCAGCCCAGAGTGTGGCGTTCAATGTCTCTCAGGGCGTTGTCACACACCGCGCCATGATGCTCGATATTGATCGCGCTCGGGTAGTCACCAGCGGCCAAGTCGATTTCGACGGACGACTTAATATGATCGCCCAGATTCCGCTCGATGCGAAATGGCTTGGGAGCGACCTACGCGGGCTGGCCGGCCAAACAATGACCCTACCGATCGACGGAACACTTAGCCGCCCGAGCCTCGATTCAGCAGGAATCCGCCGAGTGGCTGTGGACCTCGGGACCAAGGCGGCCCAGGACGCAGCCGGTAATTACCTGCAACAGCAAATCGGGCGTGGCCAACAGCAACTCGAAGAGGGAATCAACAAGAGCCTCGAAAAGCTGCGTTTTGACAAACTCTTCGGGAACTAATCGGCTACTCAGCCGTATGGAAGACTAAACCATTGATTCCCGTGATTTCCGGCTTACGCTATGGTGGTGAATCTCCCTCACGGTTTCTTCGCTTCCATCGCCAGACGATAGTTCAACATGCAAATCAGAATAACGACACCAACGCGTGGATTTCGGCCTTGGCAGTTCTCATTACTGACCCTGGCGGTGCTTGCCATTGCGTTCTGCTTCACGCCCGTCAGTAGTGTTTTCGCGTGCCCATTCTGCACAGCCGTCTCCCAAACCCTACGACAGGAAATGGAGATCATGGACGCGGTCGTCATCGCGTCGGCGTTGCAAGGCGACGTGACCCGTAACGCGGATACTGGCGAAGTGGAGATGAAAATCGAAACGGTGCTCAAAGGCGACTCCCACGTCGAGGCCGGGCAGCATGTCAAGGTTGTCTATTTCGGCGATGTCGCCAAAGGCCGCCGATTCCTGCTCTCGGGGGCCGACCCCAGCGACATGCAGTGGTCCTGTTTGCCTGTAACCCCCCAGGCCGAGCAATACCTCTTACGCATTCCTGACATCGCGAAGAAAAACGCGGCCGATCGGCTGCGTTTTTACTTGCCCTATCTGCAGGACGAAAACTCCATGCTCTCACGCGATGCATACGACGAGTTCGCCATCACACCCTACACGGACCTGCAGCAGATCAAAGCTGACATGGACCACGGCCAATTAGTAGAGTGGATTCAGGACGAAACGATGTCGCCTGATCGCAAGCGGCTCTACCTGACGATGCTCGGCGTTTGTGGAAGCAAAGCGGACATCCCGCTGCTTGAAGGAATGCTCATCAGCACACAAAAAACCTCTCGCACAGGGTTGGATGCACTCATCGCGTGCTATCTTACCTTGGCGGGTGAGCCGGGTCTGGAACTGATCAATGAACAGTTCTTACTCAATCAACAAGCTTCCTATGCGGACACCTATGCCGCGATCATGGCAATTCGATTCCATGGCACCGAAGGCGGCGTGATCCCCCGCAGTGCACTCGTTGAATCTCTGCACGTGATTCTCGATCGGAGCGATCTGGCCGACCTCGTCATCCCCGATCTGGCGCGCTGGGAAGACTGGAGCCAAGTCGACAAACTGAAAGAACTGTTCCTAACAGCTGACGCCGACAATAATTGGGTGCGCGTCCCGGTGGTCAACTATCTCCGGGCATGCCCGAAACCGGAAGCTGCCGAAGCACTCAAGGAGCTTGAAAAGGCGGATCCGGCCAGCGTTCGCCGCGCCAATACCTTCTTTTCGGTGCCGAAACCGGCTGCCGCAAACATCGAGCCTAGCAAGCAATAGCGATTGCCCGACTGAAGTAGGGGCCGAGCCAACGACGCCGCCAGGCTGTGAGGCGGCAACAGCCGCTTGGTGTGTGATTCGCATTGCGCGAAAAACGGCGCGAACGGCGCGAACGGCAATCACGCGATCAAATTGGAGGTTGCATCATCTCTATTGTTGCCAGAGGCGGGTCGTAACGCTCGCATGAGCGTGACTCCCCGCCTCTCTCACCTCGATCTTTTCGCTACCAGATTTTGATTTCGAGCTCTTCATCGGGCGCTGGCCGAGCGACAACAGCCTCTTCAAAACCGGGTGGCCCAACCTTCCCTCGGGCGTCATTACTGAAACCGTAACGCTCTGATGGAACTCCCAACACATTGCGATCGAGTTGCCCGTTCTCGTTAGCGTCTAGAAATACCGCGATCGCGAAAGTCGGCGGCAATCCATCAATCGGGATCAAACAGACCGTCTCGGAGGCTGGGTCAATCGCGACCGAACGCTTCCAAATCGCGGATTCAGGCTGATTAAAACGATCGCTCGTTGGGTAGATTGCGATCCGGATCGCACCTCGCTCGTCGGCGTCAGGCTCGAGCGTCGCCCCTGCAATCCGCAACCGAAATGTGGGGCCCTGGATGCGATCGGATTCGCTGTCATCGATGGGGGCAAACGCTTCCAAGCTGGTCTCATCGGGCGGCTTGGGAAACATCTGCGAGGTCGGGAAGGCGGGTTTGCGAAAGCGATTTTGCTGGAACAGGAGAATCGCAACCCCAACGACTGTGATCGATGCCGCAAACACCATCAACAAGGTGCCGTGGTTTTCTTTCCACTGATCCGAGTAGGTTTTCCATGACGGATCGCCGCGTTGGTGGAGCGGTTTGCGTTTTTTCACCGCGTCGTCATTCGAATCGGTCGCGAGTGGCTGGTGGGAATCCACTAAAAAGTCTCCGGAAAATGGCAGCACAGGAACTGGATGAAACTGATGAGTGCGTTTTGTACTCTATTTCATCACAATTGCGGAATCTGCGGTTAGTCGCCGCACGCATCTTTCGCGAATCGGCTCGGTGTTCTAGACTGGGTGTCCGCCGCCGGGACGAATGTTGTCCGCGTGATGGTGGCGACCCTTGCGACTGCAAGCTGTGAACCTGGTCAGGCCTTAACTGGAGCAGCCATAAGCAGTGCCGCTTTGTGTGAGGGTCGCCTCCACCGCGCGGATGAATTCCGATCCCAGCATGACCCCTTTTCGGACTGATCCTTAGGTTTAATTGACGCCGAAAACATGGGCACTTCTGCGAACGAACAGGATTCTGGAAACGACTCCTACGTCGTGGTCGCACGCCGCTATCGGCCCCGGGACTTCGACCAGCTGGTCGGCCAAGACCACGTTGCAAAAGCCTTGCAGGGTGCGATCGAGACCTCGCGTGTGGGACACGCGTATCTGTTCACGGGAGCTCGTGGTGTCGGGAAGACCAGCACGGCGCGCATTTTCGCGAAAGCCCTGAATCATCCCGGCGGGCCCACCTCGCACCCCGACAGCGAGAGTGACGTCGCCCAAGCGATTGACTCCGGTGAAGACGTCGATGTGATCGAGATCGACGGGGCCAGCAACCGAGGGATTGACGAAATCCGATCGTTGCGGGCCAACGTCGGTGTGCGGCCGAGCCGCTCACGCTACAAGATTTACATCATCGACGAAGTTCACATGTTGACCGGCGCAGCTTTCAACGCGCTGCTGAAAACGCTCGAAGAGCCCCCCGAACATGTGAAGTTTATCTTCTGCACCACGGATCCCGAAAAGATTCCGATCACCGTGCTGAGCCGCTGCCAAAGGTTCGATTTTGCACCGGTGGAATCTAGCAAAATTGTGGGTAGACTGCGTGAAATCGTAGAGGCCGAAAATAGCACCGCCGAAGACGAAGCGTTGGAATTGCTCGCCCGACGGGCGGCTGGCTCGATGCGTGACAGCCAATCGTTGCTCGAGCAGGTCCTGAGCTTTAGCGATGGGCATCTGACCGCCGATCAAGTTCACGCGATGCTCGGTACGGCGGACGACCAGCGATTGCATCGGCTTGCTCAAGCCATGCAAGCTCGCGATGCGGCGTCTGCGCTCATCCAGGTCGACGAGGCCGTTGCCGCGGGGGTCGATGCCGGGCGATTAACAGAACAGATGCTCGGTTACTTCCGAGATTTGATGACCGCGAGCGTAGGCTGCGACGCCTCGATGTTGCGGTACGCGGCCGGCTCGATGCACGATTCGCTGGTAGAACTGGGCCAGCAATGGGGACTCCAAACGGTACTTGCCATCGTGGGGTTGGTTGACGAAACCCTGGTGCGGATCCGCCACAGCGTTCACGCCCGCGTGCTCTTGGAATCAACATTAATCCAGATCTGTCATTTGCCGGACCTGCAAGCGATCGTCGACCTGACGGCCGCAGCCCAAGGACTGGCGTCGGATCATAGCGAAAAAAAAAACGCGATAAATAAAACGCAGCCCTCCTCGGTCGGGGCTGCAATCGCGACGGGCCACCTCACCCCCGCTTCGACGCCACCCACTGCGATCCCGCCTGGGACCGCCCCCCCAGCGGCAACGCCAGCGCCGGCGGCAACGCCAGCGGCAACCCAGACACCGGCCGCAGCGCAGACACCGGCGGCAACCCAGACGCTTGGGACGGCGCCGCCCCCTGCGAGTACACCACCGCCAGCAGACCATCCACCTGCGGTTGACTCGATAACTTCTGCGCCCCTTAGCGATGCCGAACTACACTCGTCTTGGAAACAGATACTCGACGAGATGGATCCCATGACCGCGACGCTGGTCAAAGCCGCGGAAAAGTTCGGCGTGCCGCAACCCGGAACCGTCGAGCTGACTTTCCCAGAAACGTCCGGACTAGCGATGAGTCGTTGTGGCTCGCCCCAGAACAAAGAGGAGATTGTTCGCACGATTGCCCGCGTGACTGGCCGTCAGCTCACGGTCACGTTGGTAACCGGGACGAAAGCACCACCGATGCAGCAGGCGGTGGCGAAGCCCAAGACGCAAAATCGCATGCAACGGATGCGGGAGATTGAAGCCAACCCAATGGTGCGAGCTTGCATCGATCTTCTCGGCGCGGAAATTGTTCGCATTGATACCCCCCGATCTTAAACACCTTACTCATTGAAAGACGATTTTTATGTTCAAAGGACTTGGTAACCTCGGCAACATTGCCTCGATGATCGGCAAGCTGCAAGACATCCCTGATCACATGCGTCAGCTCAACGATCGCATGAAATCAGAACGTGTCACCGCGAGTTCCTCCTGCGGGCATGTCACCGTGACCATGAATGGCGTCGGCGAGGTTCAAAACGTCGACGTCAGCCCGGAGGTTTTCGGTGCGGGCACGGATAGCGCCTTGCCACCTGAGCGGCTCGGCGCAGCAATTCAAGAAGCGACGAATTCCGCCGGAGCGGACGCCAAACAGCTATACGCCAACGCCGTTAGCCAACTGGCTAGCGATCTCGACGTCAATATACCTGGCATGGACGGAATCCTGGCGAGCATCACGGGCGGCAATGGATGAGCAGTCATGCCGGGGCGGTCTCACAGCTCGTCGATCGGCTTAGCCAATTACCGGGCATCGGCCGCAAAAGTGCCGAACGACTGGCGTTTCATTTGCTGCGCGTGCGCGAAGACGAAGCGTTGGCTCTCGCGGATGCCATTCGGCGCGTGCGCACGGATGTTCGCTACTGCGCCGCTTGTTTCAATTTATCCGAGCAAGAATATTGCCAGATTTGTGCGGATCCCAACCGCGACGCGACAAGACTCTGCGTGGTCGAACAGCCACGCGACTTACTCAGTCTCGAAGCTTCGGGGGCCTACAAAGGTCTCTATCATGTGCTGCTCGGCCGCATCGCCCCGCTCGATGGCGTGACACCGGACCAATTGACGATCGACGCGTTAGTGGAGCGGGTCCGGACGGGAAATTTTTCCGAAATTATCATGGCCACCAATCCGACCGTCGAGGGTGACGGCACCTCGCTATATCTTTCCAATCAACTCAGTGAGTTCCCCGTCGAAATCACACGTTTAGCACGTGGAATCACCGCTGGCAGCGTCCTTGAGTATGCCAATCGCGAGATCATTGCCGACGCTCTCACGGGACGACAGAAACTCTGAGTGCTTTTTGCAGCTCAAATTATCAGAAAAAACGAAAACCGTTCTTACCGTTGGCACCGTATTCGCTCTAGAATAAGGCGGACGTGTTATCAGGTTACTTTTCTTTGAGAGAATGGGATTCCCATGCGGATGTCAGTGGGGCTACACGCCCGACAGAGCCAGGTGCAGAAACTTGCACCTCGGATGATCCAGTCGATGGAAATTCTGCAGATGCCGACGCTCGCGTTGCAGGAGCGTATCGAGCAGGAAATGAACGAAAATCCGCTGCTCGAGCAGGTTTCAGGCGACCCGATGTCGCCGGATGATGCCGACGAAGACTCGTCGAGCAAGGATTCACGCAGCGAAAATGAAAAAGAGCTGGTCGTCGACAACGATCACGATAATAAGGATGACTTTGAGCGACTGCTCAACATGGACGCCGACTCATCGAGCAATTTCGACGACTCGTTTCGCCGCAGCAGCAACCGCATGTCCGAGGAAGCCGATCGGCGGCACGACATGATGGCGAACGCCCAATCCCGCCCGGAATCACTCAACGACTTCCTGCTCCATCAACTCGCCGAGATGGATATTGACGACGAGGTCGAGCAAATCGCGGAGCGAATCATCAGTACGCTTAACGCGTCCGACGGCGGCTACCTGCGCACGCCGGTCGCTGACATGTTGCCCCCCGGCCATACCAAAGAGGATCTCGCCAAAGCCGAAGAGGCGCTGCGGGTGGTCCAGTCGCTCGAGCCCACCGGAATTGCTGCGCGGGATCTCGCCGAATGCTTGATCTTGCAACTTGATCCCCAGAGTCCGCATTTCGAGGAATTGCAGAAGCTCATTCGGTTTTACTTAAATGATCTGGCCGAAAACCGCCTCCCACAAATCTCCAAGAAAACCGGCTTCTCGATCGAACAGATCCAAGAGCTGCGAATGGAACTTCACCTGCTCAATCCGAAACCAGGCGCAGCATTTTTGGAAACGTATGTTCCCAATGTCACCCCTGACATCATTCTCGAACAAGATGAATCAGGGGAGTATCGAGTTCGACTCGATGACGACCGCGTTCCGAACCTGTTCATCAGCAAATACTACCGGAGTCGCCTGCAAGCCTCAGACTGCTCGGCCGAAGAACGCGAGTTCATTAAACAGAAGATCAACGGTGCCCAGTGGTTGATCGATTCCATTGAGCAACGCCGTAGCACGCTGACCAAAGTCTCCGAAGCAATCGTCGAGCACCAAAAACGATTTCTCGATGAGGGCCCCGAAGCGATCGAACCGCTTAAAATGCAGCAGATCGCCGATAAGGTGGGTGTCCACGTGACTACCGTGAGCCGCGCAGTCGACGACAAGTGGATCCAAACGCCGCGGGGAATCCTCCCGCTGCGGCGGTTCTTCGTCGGTGGCACCCAGACCGACGATGGTGACGATGTCGCTTGGGACACGATCCGCCTGAAGCTGCAAGAGTTGATCGATAAGGAAGACAAGAGCAAGCCGTTCAGCGATGAAGCCTTGGTCGAGGAGCTGCAAAATGCCGGCATGAGCGTCGCCCGGCGAACAGTGACCAAGTATCGCAAGAAAATGGGCATCCCGAGCAGCCGACAGCGCCGCGACTGGACGCTCACCTCGACGTAGACCTCCGATTTCGTGGTGCGGCAGTCGCGACAACCTGTGGCACTGAAACCTATGGCGTTGGATCATGACGTGGCCGGTGACGAAAAGCGTTAGTCCGTACCGCGGCGGAGCGGGCCACGGCTTGGGGCGTCCAGCATCTGGCCGGTGGTTGTGGGCCCCGCCGATGTCCAGATTATATTACAACGCATTACCCGTGTTCGTGTTGAGTCAGTTGTCGTGCGCAGCGAACACCGCTGGCCACCAAGCTACCGTCGCTCCCCGACTTACATGAATAGTCAGTCATGTCCGACATTGAGTCTTCTCCCGATTCCGGCTCGTCACAGGGCGACCGGTCGTCCGCGGAAATGCCGAGTCAGAATCAGCGACTCTCGCTACCGAATGTCACGTCGCCTCATCCCGCCGCGTGGTCGGTCGATGAGCTGCTGAAGACCTGTGAATTCCGCATGCAATCGCGAAGTGGTCCTGGAGGCCAGCATCGCAACCGCACGGCCTCAGGAGTTTTTGTCACGTTTCGACCCGCTGAAATCACCGCCGAAGCGACCGAGCAGAGAAACCAGCACCGCAACCGTGAGGTGGCAATTCGCCGCCTGCGGTACGTCTTAGCCGTCAGCCTGCGGTCAACCTCTCCGCTCGCGACCGAGGGCACGTCACCACCCGATCAAGTGGAGCAGTTTGTGCGAGATCGCTTTCGGGGGTCGCCACTCAAACTTGCCGACGACAATTCGTTCAAACCCGCTGTGCTGGCGATGCTCCTGAACGATTTGCACGTCGCCGGTGGACAGCCGAGTCTCGTCGCTCCGAGCTGGAAGGTTTCGACGAGCCGCATTGTAGCGCTACTGAGGACGCACCATCCCGCGTGGACGCTCGTCAATCGCATCCGCGCCCACCACGACCGCAAACCGTTGCGGTGACCGCGTTTCGCAACTGATGTCGCCAGATATTCAAACAAATCTGGCATTTCAAGCGACGTGTGTCGGCCGGTAGAGCGTCACGGCCGACGTGGCAGGCCGAACCGGCGTGAGTGATAGGGGCTCGATTCATCGGCCTACGGTTTTTTCGCCGACGGAGCAAAATTGAATCGACATCACGTTCGAGGCTCTGCGGACCGGGCCTGCGAAAAGTTGGCAACTTTCGTTAAGTTGTGCGGTTTCACGCCCTGACTCAGTTTTTAGTCCCCTCTCACATTGCTCTCCGCTGATGCTCGATCGCAAATTTATTCTGCAAAACCCGGAACTGGTTGCCCAAAACTCGGCACGCCGCGGTGTCAAGGTCGACGTGCAGTCGATCTGTGAACTGGAGACGCAGCGGTTAGCGGCGCTGCAAAAATCGCAGGAATTCAATACTCAGGCCAATGAAACAAGCAAACGCATCGCTTCGGCCAAGGATGCTGAGGAGCGGAACTCGTTGATTGCCGCTGGGCGTGAGTTGCGGGACAAGAAAGATGCCGCCGCGTCGGAACAGAGCGAACTGGATGCTCGAATTCTCGAACTGCAATCCGCGTTACCCAATCTCACCCATCCAGAGGTCCCCGATGGCGGCGAGGAAGACGCGAACGAACTCGGTTTTGGCAAAACGCCACAACCCAGCTTTGATTTTAAGCCGGTCGACCATCTAGCCCTCGGTGAGCGGCATGACCTGTTCGATTTCGAAGGTGGCGCCCGTGTGGCGGGGGCAGGCTTCTATTTCCTACGCAACGCTGCTGTTCGCTTGGATTTAGCACTGCAACAGTTCGCGATCAGCTTTTTAGCCGATCGCGGATTCACCCCCGTCTCGACGCCGGACCTCGCCCTGACGAGTGTCCTGCAAGGCACGGGCTTCAATCCGCGCGGTCCAGAAACTCAGATTTACAGTATTGAGAACACCGAGCTGAACTTGGTCGCCACGGCCGAGATCCCGCTCGGCGGCATGCTCAGCGGCCAGATCCTCGACAGCGAAAAACTGCCCATCAAATTGTGTGGACTGAGTCACTGCTTCCGCACCGAGGCGGGGGCGGCGGGGCGTGCATCGCGGGGCCTCTACCGAGTTCACCAATTCACCAAGATCGAGATGTTCGCCTTCACCGTGCCCGAGCAAAGTGATTCTGTTCACGAAGAGATGCGTGAACTGGAATGCGAAATCTTTGACGCCCTCGAGGTTCCCTACCGGGTCATCGACACCGCCGCAGGCGACCTCGGAGGTCCCGCCTACCGCAAATATGATCTCGAGGCTTGGATGCCCGGCCGTGGTGACGGTGGCGAGTGGGGGGAGGTAACCAGCACGAGCAACTGCACCGACTACCAAGCCCGGCGTCTCGACGTGCGATACAAAACGCCCGGCCAGAAGGGAACCCAGTACGTCCACACGCTCAACGGTACCGCTATCGCGACCGGTCGCGCCATGATCGCCATTTTAGAAAATCACCAACGTGCCGATGGCTCGATCAGCGTTCCTAAAATTCTCCAGCCCTGGGTTGGCAAAGAAGTCCTCGAACCGATCGCCTAAACCAATCCAACCGCATCCCATCTAATAATAATTGCCATGAAGACTGACGAACTACGCGAAAAATATCTCGAATTCTTTGAAACTAAAGGTTGCGTGCGGCAACCCAGCGATGTGCTCGTGCCGGCGTGGGATCCCTCCGTCCTGTTCACGCCCGCGGGCATGAATCAATTCAAAGATCACTTTCTCGGTAAAGTCAAACTCGATTACACCCGCGCGACCACCTGCCAGAAATGCCTCCGGACCGGTGACATCGACAATGTGGGCCGGACGGCCTTCCACCACACGTTTTTCGAAATGCTCGGTAACTTCAGCTTCGGCGACTATTTCAAGCCAGAAGCGATTGCCTGGGCATGGGAGTTCCTCACCGACAAAAAGTGGCTAGGCATTGCACCAGATCGTTTGACAGTGACGATTTACAAAGACGATGACGAGGCGTACCAGATTTGGAATGAATCCATCGGGCTGCCGGGTTCACGGATCGCGAGGATGGAAGAGGACGAGAATTTCTGGCCTGCGTCGGCGCCGAGCGAAGGCCCCGATGGCGTCTGCGGTCCATGTAGCGAAATTTACTACAAGCTCGACGACGGAAGTGAGGTTGAAATATGGAACTTGGTCTTCACCCAGTTCAACCGTCTTGGCGTGCCGCCAAATAATCTGCATCCGCTACCGAGTAAAAACATTGATACCGGGATGGGGTTAGAGCGAACCGCCAGCGTCCTGCAAGGTGTGCCGACAAACTTTCACATCGACAGCCTGTTCCCAATTGTTGAGGCTGCGGCAGAAGTCTGTGGGGTGAAATATGAATATGGCAGCGATCATGGTCGGCGTCTTCGCCGCATCACCGACCACGCCCGCGCCGCCGTCTTTGCCATTCATGAAAACGTCTACCCAGGCCCCAAAGATGCCCGCTCGGTGATCCGCCGCTTGATTCGTCGCGCCGTGCTCGACGGATACCAAATGAACTTGCGCGAACCGTTCCTGTATCAACTCACCTCCGCAGTGGCTGATGCATCGAAGGCCGCCTATCCCGAACTGGGACAAACCACCCAGCGTGTGAGCGAGGCGATTGAGTCAGAAGAACGAGCGTTCTTTTCAACAATTGATGGTGGCATGAAACGTATCGGGAATCTGTTTGACGGCATGCGCGCAGAATCCTCCGTCATGGTGCCGGGCGCCGATGCCGCTGATCTGTTAACCACCTACGGTGTACCACCAGAGCTCGTGCAAACTCTCGCTGCCGAGCAGAACTTCACGTTCGACTGGTCGGGCTTTGAACAAGCCATGGAAGAGCATGCGGGCGTCAGTGATGGTGGCCAGCGAGTGCTGTTCCAAACCGGCCCCTTGGAAACTCTTAAAGAAGCACTGCGAGAAACGCCATTTGTTGGTTACGAATCGACCGAGGCCAGTGCCATCGTCAAGGGCATCATCACGGGTGACGGCAAATCGAAAGGAGACGAAGGGCAGCTACTTTCGCACTTAGACCGTCCCGGCGACGCCGTCCATCGACTCGTGCTCGATCACTCGCCGTTTTACGGTGAATCGGGCGGGCAAGTAGGCGACACGGGTGTGATCGAGAATGAGCATTTCACATTTGAAGTGATCGATACCCAACGCCACGCATCATTAATTGTACACCTCGGCAAACTGACTCGCGGCAAGTTAAGCGAAGGCGAAACCTGCGTCGCGAAGGTCGATGTGGACAACCGAACCGCGTTGGCTCGCGCTCACTCGGCAACCCACGTGCTTCATCACGCCCTGCACAATCACGTTGGACGCCACGCCGAACAGCAAGGCAGTAAAGTCGAGCCGGATCGCTTACGGTTTGACTTCACCAACCCCAAAGCCATCCCGGATGATACCCTCGTGCAGATTGAGCAGGATGTCCTCGCCCATGTCGCACAGAGTGAGCCTATCCGATGGGACACCGTCTCGCTGGAGACGGCGAGAAAGGCGGGAGCGATGATGCTGTTCGGCGAGAAGTACCCAGACCCGTGCCGGATGGTTTCGATGGGTGAATTCAGTCGGGAGTTGTGCGGCGGTACCCACCTGACCAACACTGCGGACATCGGCGCATTCGAATTGGTCGTCGAAGAGAGCGTTTCCACCGGTACTCGCCGGATCGAAGCGCTCACGGGGCAGCGTGCGAAAGAGCATCGCGAGCAGACCCAGCGCCTGCTCGATCAGGTCGCTGATCGGCTCGGCTGCCAAGCCAGTTACGCTGCTGCCGCCACGGAAGCTCTGATTGAGGACGTGCGAAGCCTGAAGAAGGAACTGGCTGCCGGAAAAGCAGCGGAACATTCAGCTGAATTCCAATTCGACCCTCGCGCGTCGAAAGCATCGATGACGGACACGTCGAATTACAATGCCGTCCGGGCCGCCGTGCGAGCTCTCACCCGGCGGCTCAATGTCGCGATTGATGACGTGACCGACCGTCTCGACGCATTATTGGCCGACCGTAGCCGATTGGTAAGCGAGCTGCAGGAAGTCACCACAGGCGACAACCTAACCGCAGACGACCTGATCGCCTCCGGCGTTTCAATTGGTGACACACTGCTCGTAGTCGCCGACACGCCAGGTGCCAACGCGAATGTGATGCGCGGTTGGATCGACCAGATCCGTAAGAAGAGCAAAGGACCAACTGCCGTTCTACTGGGAGCCGCGCAGGGCGACAAGGTTGTTCTGGTCGGTGGGCTCAGCCGCGAACTCGTTGACCGAGGACTCAAAGCCGGACGCTGGGTGGGTGATACCGCCAAAGTTGTCGGTGGTGGCGGAGGCGGACGCGACGACATGGCCCAGGCCGGCGGCAAGGACCCGCAGAAGTTGCCTCAAGCCATCGAGCAAGCCCGGCAAAGCATGACCGAGCAACTGCGCGGCGGCTGATGCGGCGCCGATGGAGCATTGGGATTGCCGCCGCGTTATGCGAAGGCGTTGTCCTGCTCCCTAACGCATGAGTTTTCATCCCGAAGGGATTGCCAGACCGTAGCCGGGGATAAGCGCAGCGCCATCCCCGGAATCCGAACCGTTTATGTCGCCGACCCCGAAGGGTGTCGCAGGCCATCGGCCAAAAGTGAAACGTGTCGTCCCAACGAAATTTCACCGGTGCGTCCCACACCGCTAATTGAAGTAGCAATGAACGCCGCATCCCGCGTCTGTATCCAGCGGATACTGAGAATGGGTACAAAGATGACGTAACCGATGGCGGCAATGATCGTGGACACTGCTGACCAAAAGGTAGGGCTTATCACACGCACGGCGATTCCAAAGATCGCTAAGCCACCGAGATACAGCGAATAAAAGAGAACCATGTTCATTTGTGAGGTTTCATGGTTGAGCCAATCCGCAGTAAACGATTCACGATCGGGTTGCTTCGTTTCGCTCATCTCAGTTAAATTTCCGGCAAGGGAATCCGCCCAGTTGGACCGCGGGCGCAAACAAAGTCTCTCGGTTCTCCGAACCGAGAGCGTTCGGAACGACCGCGTTCGACTCGGAGAGCCGAGCGACAAATCAGGAGCCGCCACCGATTGTTTCAACGGTTATTGCGTCTTCGTCCATTGGCTGAAACCACGTTTCGGCTAATCGTATTTTTATGCGTTTAAGTTCGTTCGCAACTTGACTCGTCGCTCGCCGTTTTTTCGTGCCACCGGATGGCTTTTTGCAGCAACCGATCGAAGGTGGCTGCGAAGGCTTTCTTGTCTTTCTCGCCGTAGGGGGCACTGCCGTTGGTGACGACGCCGGTGCCGCGGAGTGTGTCCATGAAATTCCGCATCGATAATCGACCGGCGATATTGGCCGCCGAGTACTCTTCGCCACGTGGATCGATAACGAGCAGCCCTTTGGCAACGAGATCGCCGGCGAGCGGCAAGTCCGCCGTGATCGCGATCTCCATCTTTTCACCATGTTTGACGATATATCGGTCGGCTTGATCGGCGCCCTCACGGACGACGACCGATCGCGCCGTGGGCGTGCCGGCGGGCGTCGCGATCTTTTGGTTGGCCACCAAAATAGTTTCAATGTTTAACCGCGACGCGGCGCGGAAAACAATTGCTTTGACATCCGTTGGGGCGGCATCTGCGTCGATCCAAATTTTCATGAGCGAGCCCGCTTTGATGTGAACGCGGCAGCCGATGCATCCGACGGCATCCGCCAATCTCCGCGCGGTGAGAGCGAGACCGAGCCGACCTTGGGACCATCGGGAACGCAGTTGCGCTTGTACTGGCTGGCGAAAAATCGACGGATGAATGTTTGCAGGGTTTCCTTAATCACCGCCGCCGAGTGCGACTCGGCAAACTCAGCCTGCGATGCGAGGTACTGCATCTTCGTAACATCGCATCCACCGCGGACAAAGTGGTAAAGAAAGAAATCGTGCAGCTCATAGGGACCGAGCGACGCCTCCGTGCTCTGCCTGATCTCGCCGTCACTCGACGGCGGTAGCAGTTCAGGAGAGATCGGCGTGTCGGCAATCTGGTGCAACAGCGTCCGCATCTCGCCTTCATAGCGATGATCGGCGAAGTACCGCACGAGATATCGAACGAGTGTCTTGGGGATTGAGCAATTGACGTTGTACATCGACATGTGATCGCCATTGTAGGTACTCCAGCCGAGCGCCTGTTCGCTGAGATCACCAGTGCCGAGCACAAACCCGCGACTCATCAAGAGCAGCGTCCGCATCCGCGCCTGCACATTTTCAAACACCAGATCGGTGGCCTCATCATGGGTCGACTCCAGTTCCCGCTGCAGATCGGCGATCTCCGTTGCCTCATCAACGTCAATCCCCATAGGCGAGTGACCGAGGCCGATGAACGTGTCCAGGGACAGTTGACGGATGTCGACGGTACGACAGGTCACACCGAGTCGTTTGACGAGATCGATCGCATTGCTGCGGGTGTGTGAAGTAGTACCGAATCCCGGCATGACGAGCGCTTCGATGACAGTTCGGTCTCGCTGCAGGTGATCGACGGCGCCGACGGCCACGAGGAGAGCGAGTGTGCTATCGAGACCACCCGAGACGCCGATCGAAAGTGTGAGGCCCGGCGGCAGTCCCTCGAGTCGCTTGACAAGCCCACCGGTTTGAATCGCCAAAATTTCTGCACAGCGAGCTTCCCGCTCGGCCGCATTGTCGGGCACGAATGGATGCGGGTCGATTCGTCGCTGCAACTGCACACGATTCTTTATCGCCTCCGATTTTTTAGCTGTCGCCGGTTCCACGTCGATGTAGCGATAGGTTTGCGGTAATGAGTCACGGAAATCGTCGAAGGATCCCATGACACGACGATCGTGAGCGAGACGCTGCAAATCGAGATCCCGCGTCAACCAAGTCGGCCCGGGCAATACAGGATCTTCGCCATCACCGATTCGGCGTGATTGCCCGAGCAGCCCCCCATTTTCAGCGATCAGGCAATGGCCACCGAACACCAGGTCGCTTGATGATTCACCCCCGCCCGCCGATGCATAGACGTACCCGCAAATCAAACGCCCCGATTGGCTGACGACGAGGTCACGTCGCCACTGGGCCTTGCCGACGGTCTCGTTACTTGCAGACAGATTTACGACAACATTCGCGCCGGCGATCACGGCGTGCGAACTCGGCGGCACCGGCACCCACAGATCCTCACAGATCTCCGCCGCGATCACGGCATCTTGATCTCGAAACAGAAGATCCGTGCCAAACGGAATGTCACCGCCACCAATCGAAACGCTCGCGGGATCTCCCGCACCCGAAGCGCGGAAATGTCGACCTTCGTAGAACTCACGATAGGTGGGCAGGAACGTTTTAGGGACGATTCCCCACACACGCCCGCGGGCGACCAGGGCGGCTACATTCATCACACTCGTGCCCACCGCCAGTGGCAATCCAACCACGACGATCCCGCCCACTGAACGGGTCGACTTTGCGATGGCCAACAACGCGTCCTCGGCCGCGTCCAACAGCGTACGCGTGGCAAACAGATCACCGCAGGTATAGCCCGTCAAACCGAGTTCAGGCAGCACGATGAGATCCGAATCACTAAAACGCTGCAACATCTCAATCGATGCTTGGGCGTTCAACTCGGGATCGGCCACGCGCAATTCAGGCGAGGCAGCGGTAGTGCGGTAGTAGCCATGCTCTCGCACGGGGTCCGGGTGTGGCATGCGCCGCTTCCATTCGCTGCAGGAGGAATTCAATCATAAAGAACAGGTTCGCTAGACAGCGTCGCTTCAATCGCCGTTGTGGGGCTAACCCCAGTCGGCACGCAGACGAACCGCAAACCGTGGCATGCGCCTCAACGACTGATCAGTTTGCAAAGCACGATGGTTTCACAGCAAAGCGGCGTTGTTCAGCAGGGCCCGCGAACCTTTTTCGAAGTGGCAGGCTCTGGCAGAGTATAGCGGTTGTGCCGTTTTGTTTGGAGTTGATCACCAGCGGATTGTAAAGCAGGGAATCCGACTTGTAATTCCTTCCTTTCCCGCTGTACGGCACACCACCACCAAGTAGCGACAATATCCCCTAATCGACTGCGTAACAAGCACTTACGAACAAAAGAGATGACTTCTGAATAGTTTTGGCACTGCGATTGCTTTAACTCTCTTTCGTTGCCGCGAGAAGCACGGACTTCTGCGGCGGCCCCCGCCTTACCACCTTTTCGAGTTTCAATCCTGGTTTTTCACGACCGCCCACATTCGGGCGGTCGTGAAACCTGGGCAATAAGGAGAATGCCATGTTGGTTCTGACACGAAAACTGAACGAAAAAATCAAGATCGGCGACGATATCACGATCACGATCATCAAACTGCGAAACAATCAAATCCGAATCGGAATCGAGGCCCCCCGCGATGTTCGCGTCCTGCGGGCCGAACTCGAGAAGGCCGTCGCCAGCGGTTTGGAGGCTGCCGACACAGCACCTGCCTCCACCCACGCCGCTGCTACAGGGAGGCCCGCCAATCGAGTGCGCAGCTTCCTCGACAGCCAACCGGTTGCCGCCCCAGCTGCAGCCCATTTACCACGGCGCAATGATGTCGTCGACGGATTGGTGTCAGCTGACGAGATGATTGCCGCTGGCAAAGATAGCGATGACGAGCGGCGGGATGATGATGCGATGCCCGACCACGGTGGTGATCGCTCGCCATCGACCACACTGCAGGTATTTTCAGGTAGGATTGGCCGCGACGGCGAACTTCGCGAGAACAAGTCGGACTTTCACGTTCGCCCGTCGCGTGCCCCACTGGCTGCTTTTTTTACCGCCCCATAGTCTCGTTCTCACTCCCCGATGCGTCGATGCCTGAGCAAACCGCCACCATCAACCGCATCCTGTTGATCCCTGGCCTGCTCGAGCCGCGATTGGCGATGTGGCCATTGCAACACCACCTCAGGAAGCAGTGGGATCATGTTGAGATCTGGCGTGACCGCTATATTTTTCGCGACGTCGACGCCAGTGTAGCGAGATTGGCCGATTGGATCCAAGATGACTGCAGTGACACGAGACTCGCGATCGTCACCCATAGTTTCGGAGACTGGCTGGCACGCCGTGCCATTGCCCAAACGCCCAATCATCGTGTTGCCGCGTTAGCATCGATCGCTCCTGTGATGCGTAGCGGATGCGTCATCAACGCGATTCATTACCTTGGTGGCGACTTCATCCCCGAAATCGCAATCATTGCCGATCCCAGCCGCGCTTCAGAGAATTTGAACTGTGACCCGAGTATTCGCCGGATGGTGATCTGGGCACGGATTGATCTAGGGGTCCGCGCCGTCGACCTCAGGCAACTTGCTCATGTGCAAACACACCGCACTGCCGCAACGCACCTCAGCATCATCATGCAACCCAATGTGCATGGGTTGATAGAACACTTTTTAACGGCCCCTTCGTAGTTAAGAGCGCTGCATTGAACGCAGTTTACGAATTGTCTGATGCAACGCAGCCCCAGAGCTGAGGAACGCTCCAGGCTATGACGAACTGGCGACAAACGGGCTTAAAATGGACACTCAGCAAACTTGCAGCAACTCAGCCCCCAATGGATTGACTGCGAAGTAGTTCGGCGCGGCCGAGCACCTCAGCGGACGATTCGGTGACCGCCGGCACGAGTTCGACGTCGATGATCCGTTCGTCGCGGATTTCCCCAGGCCACAGCGTCTCACTAACGAACTCTGCCACCGGCCATTCATACCAGGGCGGCTTGATTTTGCGGCGAATGGTTTCGGTCCGGTATCCATCTTTCTCGATCCGAATCTCGCGAGTGCCGTAGTACACGAAACTGGTCGCTGCGGGGCTCGTACCGATCAATTGGTTGTCGATCGAAACCGTAGCGCCCGGGGGCGAGGTGCGCACCGTCATGCGGCGGCGGACACAGCCCGTGCTGAGACAGCATACCAACAGCACTACCACGCACGTCGCTACGCGGCGGTGCCGAATATCGAGTGACTTCGCGGGGCGCATAGGGTAGCAATGGGGCTGGGTGTGAAACACGATGAGTCCATACCGATATCATGTTCGAAATCGCAGAATACACCCGGTCTAGCAATAATCTTGGTGGGACTGCCAGAGCAAACCACAGTCTTCTCGGCGACGGCGCTACAATCTGCGCAGGCCGTCCTCGGTCATCGGCGTGGGGATCTCAGCGTCAATTTCATCGATCCGATCCAAGGTTTCGGCATCAAGGATCCTATCGGCCGCGGCCAAACTTTCACGCAATTGCTCCACCGTTGTGGCACCGATGATGGTGGACGCCACAAAATCGTGCTGTTTGCTCCACGCCACGGCGAGGGTGGTCACGGTAACACCAATTGACTGGGCGATTTGCATCAACCGCCGCGTCGTTTCAATTGTGCGATCGTTGACAAAACGCTGTGCCATACGTTTCTGTCGCTCCCCAGATCCGGCGAGATAGTCGCTAAATCGGGCACCGGGCGGAGGCCCGTCGTTATACTTGCCCGTCAGCACTCCACCGCCCAACGGCGAATAGGGTAGCAGGCTGACATTTTCGCGACGGCAAACCTGAGCCAACTCGCTTTCGCAGCGGCGATTGATCAAACTGAAATTGTTTTGCACTGTCTGATAGCGATCCACGTCGCACACATCGGCTGCCCACAGACTCTTCATCAACCCCCAACTGGTTTCGTTGCTGCAGCCGATCACCCGGACTTTGCCAGATCGTTTCAGATGCGTCAGTGCCTCCAGGACTTCTTCGTAGGGCAATCCATGATCGGGCCAGTGTGTCTGATAGAGATCGATATAGTCGGTTTGGAGCCGCCGCAGTGAGTCCTCGCAAGAGCGGATGATTTGATGACGATCGAGAGTCGTGCGGCCATGACGCACGGGGGGTGTAAACCAACCATGACCAGGACCCGTGATCTTAGTTGCGACCGTAATCGCGTCTCTCGGCTTTCCCGCCAACCAGCGACCGACGAACTCTTCGGTGACTCCCACCGTTTCTTTCTGGGGCGGTACGGGATAAATCTCCGCAGCATCGAAGAAATTGACGCCCGCATCGAACGCCATATCGCAGATGGCGTGCGAGAGGGGTTCATCGCACGTACTGCCAAATGTCATGGTGCCCATACAAATTTCGGAAACCGTCAATCCGCTGCGGCCAAGTCGTCGTTGTTGCATCGTCGTGGGTTCCTTGGGAACGAGTCCATTTGCAGTTACAATAAGTCAAAGCGGCGTTGTAACGTCCCGTCACTCAACATCAATCCCACTTCTTAACGCCCCCACCGTTTCTTCCTACTCTCCCCACCGCCCGCCTCGTGTCTGATCATGCTGAATCTGTCGTGCCCGCCCAATCTGCGGCATCGCATCCTCGCCCCATCTGCGGGGGGCAAAGGAGTGCCTGTGTGCAGCGAACGACGGCTCAGCCAATGGAACCTCGACCATCCAGTGAACATCAACCGGTGAACGATATCGATGTCCCGTTCGTCGTCTCGTTCACACACCGCTTGCGGCACACCCTCGACGTCGCGGGCAACGATTTTGACGTGCTCATTGATTTGCTCACTGGCGACGCGGAGCAGCCTGCCAAGGTGCAGTTCTGGGTGGATTCCAATTTGCACGACGCGACTGCCGAGCATCTGGACCTCGCCAGCCGCCTCGGGGAGCGACTGGCCAGTACCGATCGCGTAAACCTGGTGGGGCAAACACACACGATTATTGGCGGAGAACAATGCAAGAATTCGGCCGAGGTCTTGCAGCAGTTGCTCGGTCTCATCAACGATCATGACATGGATCGACGGAGCTATATAATTGTCGCTGGCGGTGGGGCGGTACTCGATGTCGCTGGGTACGCAGCAGCAATCGCCCACCGGGGTATCCGCCTCATCCGGTTACCCTCGACGACGCTTGCCCAATCCGATTCCGGCATCGGTGTTAAAAATGCGGTCAACCAATTCGGTAAAAAGAACTGGATCGGCACCTTTGCCGTCCCCTGGGCGGTGATCAACGACGCAGCAATTTTGCAATCCCTGCCTGACCGCGATTTCCACTCGGGACTCACCGAGGCGATCAAGGTCGCGCTATTGAAGGATGCTTCCTTTTTTCAATGGATTGAATCGCATGCTGCGGAAATTCAACAGCGGGATCCCGCCGTCAGTTCGGAGGTCATCGCCCGATCGTGTCGCCTGCATCTCGATCACATCACCTTGGGTGGAGATCCGTTTGAAGCCTTGGAAGCGCGACCGCTTGACTTCGGACACTGGTCCGCCCACCGACTCGAACCGATGACGGATTATGAACTGAGACATGGTGAAGCAGTCGGAATTGGCGTAGCGCTCGATACACTCTATTCCGCCCGTGTGCTGGGGTTGGAACATGAAAAGGCGATGCGGGTGTGCCAGGCCATTGCCGCAATCGGCTCTCCCCTGTGGTGCGACGCTCTCGATGACTCTGATGCGGTGCTGTGCGGACTCGAGGAGTTTCGCCAACATCTCGGTGGCCGGCTCACGGTAACCATGCTCCGTGATATCGGCGAAAGCGTGAATGTGCACGAGATCAATCCCGGCGTGATGAGCGAATGTATCGAAGAACTTCGCCAGATCGCTCGCGGCAGCAAGTAAGACTCCGGTGCGCTACTCAGGGTCCGGAGCCAGATGCGATCCGGTTGTTGAAATTGATCGACAACCTTAGTTTGAGTGTGTCGCAGTGTGATAAACTATGGCCTGAAAAGCCGAGTGCAAAATCCGTGTCGTTGCATTCGGCCGGTCGTGGATTGCGAGGTTCTGCGACGACTGCAACCCGCGATTTTTGGTCGGCCGTCTCGTCTGTTAGTCGTTGACGGCTAACCGCTCTAGCAGTGCTGCCTCGTGTGAATCTGCCCTGCTTGTTTCCTCACCTCATTACCGATGATGGATGCCCCGATGAATGCCACCAAGTGCCCGCTCTGGATCACCTTGCCAGCATTAATAGGTGCGGCGTTGCTACCGGCGGTCGGAATTTGCGAGACACCGGACTGGGAGAACGAACAGGTCATCAGCATTAACAAACTCCCACCACGAGCGACGTCGCTGCCCTACCTGGATCGGGAGTCCGCCTGTTCAGACGATCCTAACGCGAGTCCATTTTTCCAGAGTCTCAACGGTGACTGGAAGTTTCACTGGGCCAAAGATCCGGCCAGTCGGCCGAATGATTTCTACTGGCCAGAGTTTGATGTCAGCGGCTGGGACGATATTCCCGTGCCAAGTAACTGGCAGCTGCACGGCTACGGCGTGCCGTTGTACACAAACGTGACCTACCCATTTAAAAAAGATCCACCGCGAGTGATGGGTGAGCCGCCCGCAGACTACACAAATTTCAACGCCAGAAATCCCGTGGGTTCTTACCGCCGCGACTTTACCATTGAGAGTGATTGGGACGGACGACAAGTCTTCGTCCAGTTCGATGGTGTCGATTCAGCCTTCTACTTGTGGGTCAACGGTGAAAAAATCGGATACAGCCAGGGCAGTCGCACACCGGCAATGTTTGACATTACCGAACACGTCAACGTCGGCAGTAACACCATCGCTGCAGAGGTCTACCAGTACTGCGACGGCAGCTATCTTGAAGACCAGGACTTTTGGAGACTCAGCGGTATCTTCCGCAACGTATCGCTGTGGTCTGCCGACAAGCTGCATATCCGTGACTACTTCGTCCATACCAACCTCGACAAAGACTATCGCGACGCCACCCTTGAGGTAGAGATCGAGATTGCTGGGGTTCCAGAGACCGATAGTCAAGTATCACTCGAAATGGAGTTGCTCGACGACTCTGGCCAGATCATCGCACAGCAGGAAAAACAACTCACGCGGGCAACTGGCCAGACTCCAAACGTCTCGCTGACCCAGGCGGTCGAGACGCCCAATCTATGGTCAGCCGAAAAGCCAAATCTGTATCGCCTCGTGCTGACTCTCAAAGACGCCGACGAACAAACCATCGAAGTCGTCAGTACGCGAATCGGTTTCCGTAAGGTCGAAATTAAAAACGGCTTGCTACATGTCAATGGAAAATCAATTTATCTCAAGGGCGTCAATCGACACGAGCATGACCCGGACACCGGACACACCATTTCACGGGAATCGATGATTGCTGATATCAAACTGATGAAGCAGTTCAATATCAATGCGGTTCGGACGAGTCACTATCCCAACGTCCCCATGTGGTATGCGTTGTGCGACGAGTACGGACTCTACGTCGTTGACGAGACCAACATTGAGTCGCACGGCATGCACTACGGCAAAGATTCCTTAGCGAAAGATCCCAAGTGGGGCAAAGCTCACCTGGATCGACTGCAGCGGATGGTCGAGCGGGACAAGAATCACCCTTCCATTATCATTTGGTCGCTTGGCAACGAAGCCGGAAACGGTGTGAACTTCATGACCAATTACGATTGGGTGAAGCAGCGTGACCCGTCCCGCCCGGTGCAGTACGAACAAGCAGGATTCGGAGATCGAAATACAGATATTCGCTGTCCTATGTACGCGAGCATCGATCGCATTGTGAAGTACGCCACGGAGAATCCCGATCGCCCATTGATTCAGTGCGAGTACGCGCACGCGATGGGCAATAGCGTTGGCAATTTCCAAGATTACTGGACGGCCATGGAGTCCCACGATGCATTGCAAGGCGGCTTCATTTGGGATTGGGTCGACCAAGGACTCCGTAAACCAATTCCGGCTCAATATCTCGTTACTGATCAGAGCGGTCAGCAGATTGAGGCACGCGTTTCGGGAACCTTCACGGAGCACGAAGGTGTCACGGGAGCAGTCAGCCTGCCGGACATCGATGCTCTCGACCTCACCGAAAAACTCACTCTCGAAGCAGTCGTTATCGGCAATCGCGCCAGCGGATTTAACCCTCTGATTTCCAAAGGTGATCATCAATACCTGCTGCGACTCGATTCTCGAGGCATCAATTTCACACTCTACTCGGATGCGTGGAAGGGGCTCCAAGCATCCTATGACGAAGCAGGGCTCGCTGACGGCGCCAACCGGATTACCGCGACCTACGATGGCGCTCACATGAGACTGTACGTCAACGGCAAGCGAGTCAAACGGCAACCCTTTACCGGCAAGATCGCGTCGAGTGGTTTCCCAGTCAACATCGGACGCAATTCTGAACACGTGGATCGCACGTCAGCGGTGCCGATCCAAGCGGTACGGATCTACAATCGAGCTCTGTCGCCGACGGAAGTGGGCGACGTTAATTCCCGCGATCGCAATGGCTTGGTGCTCGACCTGGATTTGCGAAATGCCGTTGCGGAGGAGACGCCCCAAGACGCCGACGAGACGTTCATGGCCTATGGTGGTGACTTCGGTGACCGTCCGAACGATGGGAACTTCTGTATCAATGGCTTGGTCAGCGCGGATCGAAATCCAAACCCGCACCTCTGGGAAGTCAAGAAAGTTCATCAGAACATCAAGGTAACTGCAGTTGATCTGGCGGTAGGCACGTTCCGCGTGCAAAACAAGTTTGCATTCACCAACACGAACGAGTTCGTCCCCCACGTGACGCTGCGACTCGATGGCAAGATAGTGGGGAAAGCAACCCTCAAACCGTTCAACATCGAGCCGGGCAGCACGCAAACGATTGTGATTCCAACAATGAAGACGGATGAGATGCAAGGTGAGGCATTGTTAAGCATCGCGTTTGATACCGTTTCGGATACGCCGTGGGCCGCTGCTGGACATCGTGTTGCTTGGGACCAGTTCGAACTCAGTGCGGGCGTACTGTCTGATCCGAGTGTTACCGGAGAGAAGATCACGATCTTGTCACCGGATGACAATCAGCGTGTTATTGAAACAGGAAACGTCAAAGTCGCGGTGAATACACACACCGGTTCGCTCACATCGCTGCTGATCGGTGGGAAAGAGTTGCTGCATGGCGAATTGACACCAAATTTCTGGAAAATTCCAAACGACAATCAATACGGAAACAAATACGTTGCACGCCTTGGTGTTTGGCAGAACGCCGCCGAAAAGATGATCGTCACGGACTTCGATATCGAAGCACTAGAGGATCGCGTCGAGATCACCGTCGTTGGCAACCTGAAGATTGGCGGCTCGAGTTGCGAGTTGAAATACACGGTGTTCTCTGGCGGCGTCGTCCACGTGCAGGCTGGCTATGTCCCTGGCCGAGGTAATGTCCCTGGCCAAGGCAAAACCCCATTGCTGCCACGGTTTGGCATTCAGTTCGCGGTTGGCAACGATCTTGATCATGTCACCTGGTACGGCCGCGGCCCCCAAGAGACCTACTGGGATCGCAAGACGGGCGGCGAAATCGCGGTTTATGAATCCACACCGATGGACTTGTTCCACAAATATGTGCGTCCTCAAGACGCTGCAAACCGCTGCGACGTTCGATGGCTGAGACTCAGCGACGATTCCGGCCATGGGATCGAGATCGCTGGTGACCAACCGCTGAGCATGAGCGTGTGGCCTTACACAATGTCGGAGGTGGAATCCGCTTCCCATCCTTACGAACTTCAACGCAGCGAGTTCAACACGATCTTTGTTGATCTAAACCTGCAAGGAGTCGGTGGCGATAACAGCTGGGGTGCACGGACCCATGCTCAGTACACTCTGCCCGGAAACCAACCCTACCGTTTTTCATTCTCCATCTCACCCGTCGGTTTGTGAGATGACACAGGCATTCACCACCTTCACTAGACAGTGGGTAGAGCAATCGTGTCAGCGTTGATCGCCAGGTCCGAGTTCGTGTGAATCGCAGGATTGCTCCGCACTTGCAGCCGGTTTCAATGCTAAAAGACCGAGACCGAGACCGAGCAACACGAGAACGATCGGGGTTGTAATGACGACGGTTCCGGTAATGTCGCCACCGAACGCAAGATATCGTGACAGCACGGCAAACACGATCTGAACGCTCGCTGCAACGATTGCTGAGCTTCCTGCAAGCGTTTTGGACCAGAAACCCGCCAGCGACATTGTCGCTACGATCGGCAGGTTCCAAACGAACAAGGCGCCGTACCGCTGATCCACGGGGGTCGATGTCAGCAACATCGCGGTAAAAACAAGGTATGCAGTGGCAGCACAAATGAATGCGAGACGCAACTTCGGAGAAGCCTTCATCCGGCGGCGCGTCACAACTGGGTGGAGGTCAGCGGGCGTCAAGTATGGGTTCGGTTCAGATGACATAGCGTGCGACGCGTTCGGGCAACATGTATTTATCACTGGGAAGTCACCGTGGGCACAAGTAATATTGTGCACCCCGAGGTGGATCGCGGGTAGCGCCACGATGTTGAATTCTGGATGTATCAGGGTGAGCGTCCGAAATGAGCGCTGCCACTGCGGAAGAAATGGTGAGGATGGAAGGACAAATTACTTTTGGCTCACAAACTCTTTCAGTCGATCGCATCAAGCGAACACAGCTGCTCGGCGACCCCATCCAGAGCGGGTGCGGTTTTCCAGGTCGAATGATTCCGATCCCCAGCCTCATTGGAAATTCCGCGGACAATTGAGAGAGGAACGCCTGCGACTTGACATGCAAGCGCCACCGCGAATCCTTCCATGTCCTCCGCTGCGAAAGTCTTTCCCAAACACGTTTGCTCGGCACGTCGCCGCGCCGCCTGTGCATCCTCAAGAGTGGGTGATGCGGCGCAGCGAGTCAGCAGTCCAGGGCTGCGTGCACCTTCCGTGGACGATTCAGGCAGGTGCAGCCCAAGGCGATCTCCAATCGGTTCGCCGCTCGCGTCTGCATCAAGGTGGTTCCAACCGAGTACGGTCGCCGATAGATACGAGTCCTCGGAACCAACGCCGATCCCATCGCAGACGACTTCGTCAAACCAGTATGCCGAGCCAACCTCACACTCCGGTCCAAGGGAACCGGCAATGCCGGCCAAGATGACGTGAATTGGGCGGTGCTGATCGAGATACCGCATCGTCATCGCCGCGGCAGCCACAACTCCGAACCCACACGTTTCGATTCTCGTCGTGCCCACCAATGCGTGTCCCGCATCCCCACGGCGCAACATCGCCGAGACCAATCGATCTCGCTCCATCGCCGTCGGAATCAGCAGCAGTCGACGTCCCGCGGCGGTTGAGTGCGAGTCGTGATCGCAGGCGGAACTTGCAGCCACTTCAGTTACCTGCCGCCACGCCGGATCTCACTGCCTTCGAAGCGAATTTGAAAGCGGAAGATCTTTTTGGTCCGGCAGGTAATCTTGCCCGTCTCAAGGTTAAAATGATCGGGTGTTTCGGCGAAGTTAATGTTGGCGACGCCGCGAAAACCGCGTTCGGCAAACACATCGATGACCATCGCCAACGTGATCGGATCTTCGAAGATGGAATCCTCGCTATTGATAACCGCAAGTCCCGCGATCGCGTGACGCTGGATGATGGGCATGAATCTTTTATCGATGATCTCGATGACACGGTGGAAGAGTTCCCGGTGACCGAGTTGGTAGCTATCTAAGCGACGGACGAGTTCCTGCCGCGCGTGAACGCCCATCTCACTTGCCAGCGGTAAACCGCGTACAGCATCATAGGTCTCTGGATCGAGTTCGAGTGACGATTGATAATCCAACTCAACACGAATCTTCTTTTCCACTTCATCGATCGGCCCGTCAGCGTCAATGAAGTGGTAATGATAAATCTGCTTGAGTGACTGCAGCGCGTCCCATGTTTTTTCCTTGAACACACGGTAGCGACGTTTCGCGGCGATCGGATCAAGATCCGTCGGCCGAAGTTCGATCTCCAGACCGCTACCTTCACGCTGGATGCGCTCATTGTGAGCGGCAATTTTGCGTCCCCGTAGCAGCTGCCGCTCTATGCTCGTTTTCTCATCGATAAACAACACGACGGCATGAACAGTCGGTTTGCGAAAGTTAATCGCCAACGGTGTGTGGTGGTACTCACGATAGAGCTGGTTCATTTTTTGAACGAGCAAGTGCAGGCACTCCACCTGCACCCGTGTACGTGGGAAGCCGTCGAGAATACATCCGTCGCGGTAAACTTCCTCGAGCAGTTTTCGAAACAGGATTCCGACCACCTCGGTGTCACCCACCATGCCGCCCGCTTCTTTGATGCGTTCGGCCTCGGGAGTATTCAGTAGATCGCTGATCACAATCGGAGGGCAGGTCAGGCCACGAGCCTTCGCAATGAATTCGGTGTTGGTGCCTTTCCCCGAGCCGGGCGCTCCACCCAGTAAGATCAATTCCTTAGAAAACCTGAGATTTTCGTGCCCGATCTCCTCTTCGAGGTCGTCCCAGACCGTATTGAAAATGACTTGAGCATCCTTGACTTCCAAGTCTTCCACAGCATTCTGACTCGCCGCCGCGATAGCCTCATCGGTTACCACACGGGACGCTTGCATCCCAAAAGACACCGGCTCGGAAATCAATTCATTGCTCTGCTCCGCTGAGATCGAAGTCGAATCAGCGTCAGACCGTTGATTGTTACGGACGTCAGTTGCTGGGATCGGCAATTGGGGTGTGGGATCGAGATCGGGAGACATCAGCAGTCGACCGTAATTCGGGGGTTGGCAAGCGGAAAGCAGCATCCTACCCGCTGACGTGGTAACTGACAAAGGTGAGAGAAATTTCGGAATCGGCTAGATAATCCTCACACGACCAATCCACGCCATCATGAACAGTCTCCGGTTCAGAACTGCAGCGGATTGATGTCCAGCTCGGGGCGAAGCGTCTGCAATCGCTGGAGCCCCGCCGCGGAGACCTGGGTGCGCTGAAGATCGATGGTTTTCAGATTCGGCAGGGCAGCGATGACGTCGATCACGTCATCGGTAATCGGCGTTCCGGTAATCCAGATTGTCTCTAGATGCGGACACGTTTTCAGCAGTTCCACGACCGAATTGTCAATCGCTGTCCAGCTGAGATCGAGTTCGCGTAGCTCGATCGCCCGCGAGAGTAGACCCCCGATTGCTGGAGTGACCTTGGTCGCTTCCAAACTCAACTGGTCAATCCCTGAGGCGTCACCGAGCAGACGTCGCACTGAGTCGTCTGTGATCGCAGTACGGGAGGCATCAAACCAGCGGATGTGCGGGAGCGGCGGAAGTGAGTCCCAACCGCGATCGGAAACCTCACATGCGGCCAAGCAAATGGCACCTGCATTGCCTGTAATCGGATGGGCGAGCAAATCGGCGTCATCAAGCATTAGATAATGATCAGTTCGCTCGGCAGGATCGAGCGTCTCGGAATTGATGTCACGTAGACTGACAAAGTCGGTGATATCCACGCCGTAAATGCCCGCCAGCATGTTCAGGATGATCGCTCGCCGTGGTGATGCAGGATCACGATCGAGAGCGTCGTGCGTTTGCAGGATCGACTGCGAGTACCATCGTGCCAGATCACCTCGCCGCTGGATCTCCGTGCGATTTCCGCGCAGTTCATCAATCGGAATACTGCCTTGACGAGCAATCAAATTCTGATAGCGGGCGTACTGCAAGCGATTGCTATCCCACCCTCCAACACTGGCCAGGGTATCGCCGTATTGCAGGGATTCAAAATGCCCAGCAATACCTTCGACTAACCAAAACTCATTCGTAGTTGCCGTGGTCGCATTAGCGCGACCGCGATCCGTCGCCTCTTCGAATAACTGGTGGCAGATCTCGTGCGCGATCGCAGACTGGTCTGCTTGAGGATAAAAGAAGGACGTTGTCAGAGAGTCGCTGTAGAATCCAGTCGAGGCCGCGATTGTGGCGGAGCTACCCGCTGCGATTTGTGGATGGGCAATGGTCTGCTGGTAGGATGTCTCATCGGGCAGCAGGACCACCCGATGTCGCTTTCGCAGGGAAAGCCGGGAGCGGGCATGTTGAGATAGAAACTCGTCGGCAGATGTCGACGAGGGGTTCCAATCGGCCAGGCTAACGGCAACCTGATCTCGACCACTCCAGAGCGGGAAATAGAGTTGCGTCCAGACCCAATAGATTCGTTCGAGGTCCCGTGCGATCTGTTTAGAATCGGGCCCATTCGCCCGTGTCAGAATCTCGAAATGAGGCGTTTGCACGACCGCAAAACTGGCGGCTTTCCACGGCAAGAAGCGAGGTGCCAAACGCCCTTTCCGCGCGGTCAGTTGAACTTCATCGGATAAGGGCAGTGCCAGCCAACGACGGATGGCTGGCGATGCGAGATTGTCGTGATGGCCACGCCACAAGGCGACGTAGCGCCACCAATCTGCATCACCACCTCGCGAGTCTGCGTCAATTCCTACCGCCGCGGTGGGTAGGATGCCGGCCTGCCAAATCGCAGCATCTGCGGGTGCGATCGATTCGGCGGCAGAAACAGCCGATGCCGCTGGTAAATACGCCGCACTGCGGTCGGCCGCGGGTGCCCCGGCTGCGAGCAGGAAAACCAGACTCCACACCCCCAACCACACCCGATGGGTTAGAATAGCGGGCTTCCGTAACACTCTCGCAGTATGTTGGTTAAGGCAACCGTTTTTCATGTATATCACAAGCTCAACTTCTCGAATTTCATTCGGTATTCGGCAGGGACGCCCCTGGGCAGCGGCCGCAACTCTATTGGCATGCTTTGCTTGCAGCGTGACGCTGGCGGCAACCTCCCACGCTGCCGAGCGGAACGTGCTATTCATCATTACAGACGACGAGAGCCCGACGCTGGGTTGCTATGGAGATCCCTGTGCGGTGACGCCAGCGATCGATGCCGTTGCCGCTGACGGCCTGATTTTTCGCAATGCCTTCGCCACGACGGCATCCTGCAGTGCCAGCCGTAGCGTCATCATGAGCGGCCTGCAAAACCACCGCAACGGACAATTTGGACATCAGCACCATTATCATAAGTTCTCATCGTTTGACGATGTGATTGGACTGGCACTGCCGCGAGTGATGCAGCGTGCTGGGTACCGCACCGGCCAGATCGGCAAGTACCACGTCGCTCCGGAGGAAGTGTACCACTTCGAAACTTACCTAACGGGAAATAGCCGCAACGCGGTCGCCATGGCCGATACCGCGAAAGAGTTCATCACAGACACCACCGACGAGCGGCCCTTCTTTCTCTACTTTGCCACGTCCGATCCGCACCGCGGTGGTGGTGTCGACAAGACGTCCGACCTGAAACTCAAACCCAACCTGTTCGGCAACAAAGCGAAACATGGTGAGTTTCCGGGTGTGAAGGAAGTCTTCTTCGATCCCGCGGATGTGATTGTCCCTCCGTTTCTGCCCGACACACCCGAGACCCGCAGCGAACTGGCTCAGTACTACCAATCGTGCAGTCGAATTGATCAAGGGGTAGCGCGTCTGGTGCAGATTCTCAAAGACGCAGGCCTGTATGAGAAAACTCTGATCGTTTTCACATCCGATCATGGGATGGCATTCGCCGGTGGGAAAACAACCGTCTACGAGGGTGGGTTAAGGGTTCCCATGGTGGTGCGAAATCCGTACGTCGCCGAACGGGGTGTCGAAAGCGATGCTTTGGTCAGCCACGTGGACGTCACACCCACACTTTTGGATTTCGCTGGTGGCCTCAATCGGAAGAAGAACGCCCCCAAAGACATGCTAAACGCCCGCAAGTACTGGCTCGAGAAAGGCCTGTCGCCCATTGACAACCGGGACGGTGGTCAGCCTCTGGATCACTATCACGGCACGTCGTGGCTCGATGTATTGAGCAATCCAGAACGTTCACACCACAACGAGATTTTTGCCTCACACACGTTCCACGAAATTCAGATGTATTATCCGATGCGAGTCATTCGCGACGAAAAATACAAACTGATTTGGAACATCGCCCACCCGCTTCCCTATCCCTTTGCCAGCGACCTGTGGGCAGCGAGCAGTTGGCAGGCCCAGCTCGCCAAAGGTCTCGAAGCTCCCTACGGCAACACCACCGTCGGTCATTATATCCAGCGACCCGAGTTCGAACTATTTGATATCGTGGCGGATCCTTACGAACAACATAATCTCGCCGAGAGTTCGGGAAATCAAGAATTGCTGAAGAAATATCAAGCTAAACTGAAGGCCGCTCAGAAGCAATTCGATGACCCCTGGATCATGAAGTGGGATTATGAATAACAGGGTAACGGTGCTGCGTCACGAGGGTTCAGGACTTTAAGAAATCGTCCTGGATCCTCTACTTCGTTTCTACCTGTACACGAAGAACGATCCGTTATCAGCAACGTTGAACATCGGACGCAGGTAGCGATTGGATCCCGTTCGACAACCTGGACGATAGACCATACTGATTCCCACATTCCATCCTTCGGATTGATACTTTGGAACCGAAGTGTCACCCGTAGGCGCGAAGTAGGTCGAGCCGACTTTCATCGACAATCCACCAGCGAGCGGCACGTCGATGTCGCTGCCAATCAGAAAGTGATTGTTGTCGGTGCCTCCGATGTAAGACGTCCATTGCCCTGTCGGACCGAAGCAGTATCGATAGAAGGCACGATACTGATCGCTGGCTTGGACCGTTTGGCTGCCATTGAACACGGTGCCCGACTGATTGGTAACGAGTGTGGGGACCGTGTCATCGTTGAGGCCGGCCATCCAGTGGAAGCCGAAGTTTTGTCGTGGCGACAACTTCCAGCTCAGCTCACCTCGCAGCTGCAGGAGGTCCGTGTCGTAGTACCAATTGTCGCTCAGGTAGTCCAACACCACACCATACTGTAGCCCGTAGTCGACCCGGCGAAACAAGCCACCGGTGAGAAAGATCTGATTGCGGTGTTGTTCGGTAAATTGCTGGCCCTCGAGGTTATTCTGCGTGGCGCGGAGGCCGAACTGAGCCGACAGGTCGATATCAAACAACTTTTTGAGGTCGCGTCCTTCGTTAAAACCCTCATGAAATCCAAAGCTGCCGCTGTTGGCATTCGTGCCCGATCCGGTAGCAGGGACATTCATCGGATTCAGAAAGGCCTGAGTTCCATAGAAGAACTCAAACCGACTCCAGTCCACTCCTAACACGGGTAGAAAAAGCGGAAAGCGAGCTGGCTCACAGTAGCGGTTATTGCTGAAACCATCGCAGGTCCCGTACCCGGAACTGCAGGAGTCACAGCCGCAGGCATCACCGCCGAAAGATTCCATGCCACATGCTGGTTCCAACCCACAGCTCGCCTCCATCGCGTAAATGGGCTCCAAGCCACAGTTCGGCTCCAAGAGAATCCCACCCTCGATGCCACAGGCGGGGTCATAGCCAGCACACTCATTGCAATCGCAAACGTTTCCGTGAGCGCCATAGTCTTCCAGGAAGCCTACCTGCTGCACCTGTCCGTTTGACGGACGCTGTGTCGAGCGGCCAGAGTTGCTCGCAATGCTCTGACGGCGAACGCTTGATCGTTGCACTAACTGGGGTGACCGTGCCGCGACCCGTGTGGCGTCAGCGTCGACTTGACCAGGGGCCCATTTCGTCTGGACCGCCGCACCTTGCGGTGCGGCGTAAGTGTCTGCTGCGTCCCATGTGGAGACGCCCGCCATCATCATGAGAATGATGGCAACCCAAAGAGAGCGAACGGGATGTGCCGGCGTGAGGGTCGTCATAGTTTCGGAGACAAACATGAGTAGATTCCAGATTCGCAGGCGGTGGTCACCGACCAACATCGTGCTGTGGGAGATTCGACGTCATTTAGCATCGGATCATCACAACCCCTCTCATTAGAAAAACCTTCGTAATCGTTACAAACTATCGGACCTACACGCGCAGTCGGAGTTTCACGGCATAGCCACCGCCCCTAGTCGGCACAGTTAGACAACACCCACGAATTCTGCGGGACTCACACAATTCTTCCGAAAACACAGACATCTCGTCATCTTCCCGCTATGAAAATCGTGAGACAGGGATGTCAACGAATCACATGATCCCCTACCGACGCTTCGGCCTGTCGCTCTTGCTCGCCACTCTCGCTCCGGGAACGGTGTGTTGGTATGCATCGCCGCATGCTGCCCAGGCGCTCGGCGTGCCCTTGGCGTGGGCGCGAGGAGATCACGATGCTCACGGTGAAAGCGTCCCATCGCTAGGCGATGACATCACCATCGATTCGCTAGCTCCAACCGTCCCCAGTCCAGCGTACGTCGAGGACCTAGTCGATCTTGCCGGTCCAACGGACCTGGCCGAAACCTCTACGGAAACGCTCCTGCCCGCCTACACAGCGGCCGATGTGGGGCAGTGGGCATACGATCACTCACCGGCGGCACGATCCATTGACTCCGAAGCCAACGCCGTGATGCGGGGCATCGATACCAACGACTCCGATGCATGCTGTGCCGCGAGACTGGTGCAGAATGTCTTGCGTGAGGTGGCACTGGCTCGGCGCAGTGAAAGCGCCACCCAAGCGAAGACCACCTACCACAAACTGGTTGCCGCCACACTGGCTGTGGAAGTGGCCGACGAGGCGATCGCCGCGCAGGACAAGCTCATTTCGCTGGCAGATGAAGCGGAACGATTGGATATCCCCGACGCCAACCCATTGAAGCTGCGTCAGGCCCGATTCGATCTCCTCGACGTGAAAACCGAGCAATCGTTCAACGCATTGAAACTTCGCCAAGAGCTGTCACGGTTGACCGGACGCAACGAAGCGGAGGTTGCCACGGCGGTCATGGTCGACGCGCTACCAACCGATGCGATTGCAATCGGTGCCGGCGAAGCGGTCGCAACAGCACTGGTCCAGCGTCATGATCTGCGGGCCGTGCGAGTCCTCTGTCGCGATCTCAATCGTTGCAATCTCGACGCCGCACGATTGCTGATGGGTACCCTCAGTCCAGGCACGGGTCTGTCCCTGGCCAAGGCGGCAATGGGAATCCTCAAGTGCTTCAAAGACGACAACACCGACAACGACCTGAACGCGAGGCGGTGTCAATGCGGCGAACTGCAGCGGTCGCTTGAAGACGTCATCCGCAATGAAACCCTGCAGGCCGTGCTCGATGTGAGGAGCGCCGAGGCGAGGCTACAACTCGTCGACGAACAATTGCAACTGGCCACCGAGCGACTCGATGAGGCACGCGGCAAGATCCAGATCGATGCGGCCAATCCCGGCAGCGACCTGCTCGTTGAACTGGAAATCTATCAACTGCGAGGCAATCGACTCGCACGTCAAAAAGACCTCGCCCTGGCCATCGACAATTTCCATCACGCCACCGGTAACGACACTGCAGCGTGGTAAGGGCGCAACCCCGTTGGGGTTCAAGCTGGTTTTGACGCACTGGCATGTACCGCGTCTGATAACCCGTGGACTAAATCCCAGGATCTGAGACGCAAGCCCGTGGCCCAGGCTCAGTTACCACTTGCCGGCGAGGTAAGATCGGCAACGCTCACCCCGCTGAGGCCAGCAGTGATGCAGGAGGGCTGCTTTCTCCATGCCAAGACGACGCAGGGTTGTTGGAGGCGATTCACACCGTGCACTGGGCAACAGCACTGCGGAGGCCTTTGAGAGGGTCGCCAGCGGGGATGAATTCGTGAGCGAAGTATCCCTGGTATCCGATGTCAGCGATGGCGCGAGCGATCGGCGGATAAAATAACTCCTGCGTGTCGTCGAGTTCGTGACGACCTGGATTGCCCGCAGTGTGGTAGTGACCGTAGTAAGGATGGTTCTTTTCAATAGTGCGAATGATGTCACCCTCCATGATCTGCATGTGGTAGATGTCGTACAGCAACTTGAAATTGTCACTGGCAACTTGCTTCACCAGTTCCACGCCCCACTCGCTGTTGTCACACATATAATCAGCATGGTCGACTTTGCTATTGAGCAATTCCATCTGGAGTGTGACATTTGCGGCTTCAGCGACCGGCACGATCTTCCGCAAGGCATCGACGCAATTCTTCATCCCTACCTTGCGATCGATACCTCGGGCATTGCCACTAAAGCAAATCACATTTCGCCAACCCTCTGCTGACGTCGCTGCGATCGCGTCAGCCATCTTCTCCAGCGCTTCATCGTGATACTTAGTGTCACACAGTCCATTGGTGAGCGAATGCGATCCGACCATCGTGCAAACCAAGCCATGTTTCTTCAGCGTTGGAAAATCAGCAGGACCGAGCAGGTCGATTCCCACCAAGCCCATCGACTGGGCATGCGACGCCAACTCGTCCAGTGACATGCCGTTGTAGCACCACTTACAGACCGACTGATTCAGTCGGCCCGCTTTTGCATCGACCGATGGCATGGCGGACTCGGGTTCATCACCGCGAAGTGAGCCGCCCATGAGAGTCGCGGCTCCTGCAGCGGTAGCGAACGAACTTGAGAGAATACTGCGTCGTGTGAGTGGCGTGTTCATAACGAATTGGAAAGAGAGGACCAAGTGAGGTTGGATGACTGCTAACTGGCGAAAAACGCTCGAGCGCAGGACTGAACGCGGAAGCCTGATCTTAACAAATCATTTCATGCGGAACACGGTCCAACCTGAGCGGATAGCTTCGCTCAGGTTGAGCTTGCTCTTGCCTTCGATACGCTCGGTAAACGTAATTGGGACCTCCGTAAATTTGGCGCCCGCGTGATGAAGCCTCAACAGGACCTCTTGGATGAACGCGTAGCCCTCGTAAGAACGATCGCTAAGGTCGAGCTGCGCGAGCCTACTGACTCGGTAGCAACGAAACGAACCACTGGCATCACGGACTGGCAGCCCTAACCGGCGGCGGGTGATCGCGTTGATGCAATGGCTCATCCATTTTCGCCGCAGCGGCCAGCCAATGATTTTGCCGCCGGCGACGTATCGAGACCCAACAGCCACGTCAGCGCCAGCAACAACTGCGTCGACGAGTCGGGGCAGATCCGCCGGGCTGTGCGATAAATCACCATCCAGGTTGCAGAACAGGTCGTAGCCACCTTCGATCGCTGCCGCCATTGCCGTTAGGATGGCACCACCAAGTCCACGTTGTTCACGAACATGACATTTGACGGATGTCAGACCAGTCTGGGAGGCATAGTCTCGGACCGCTGCAGCAGTGCCATCGGGCGAATTGTCATCGACCACGAGAATATCGGCCGTCGGCAGCGCCTGGGTGATCTGCCGCAGCATTTCACGGATATTACCCACCTCGTTGTACGTGCAAACGCCAACGAGAACGCGTGGCGCTGCCGGACTCGACGGCAAACCGTTTGCATCAGCCAATGGATCGGGTCCGCTAGTCAACGAAACTACTCATTTAAAACGCCGCCAACCGCACGACAGCCCGTTATCCGTCGGTAGATGGATTCAGGGCCTGTCCGCACGGAAATGACAGTCTGGAGGCCTGTCCCACGGATGCCTACAGCGCTAACAGCAAACGGCTGGGTGCTTGGAGGTATCCAATCACATCGTTGAGGAACCGGGCTGCGGTACCACCATCGACGAGCCGGTGGTCGTACGACAGGCTCAGCGGCATCATCAGCCGTGGCTGGATCGAGTCGTCAGGCATCACGACAGGCAGTTTTCGGCTGCGTCCAACCAGCAAAATTGCGACTTCAGGAATGTTGACGATCGGTGTGCTGTATTGCCCACCAATGGCTCCAAGATTGCTGATCGTAAACGAACCGCCCTTCAGATCACTGACGGCGAACTGCCCTCCTCGCACCTTGCCGGCCGTTTCAGCGAGGCCTCGAGCAATGTCGGGAATACCCATGCGATCAACGTCCTTCAAAACGGGGACGACGAGACCACGATCAGTATCGACAGCGATGCCAATATTGACATAGTCCTTGTAAACAATCTGCTCGTTTTCGCTGTCAATCACCGCGTTAATGGTGGGGTGATGCCGCAGCGCCGTGGCTACCGCTTTGATCAGAAACGGCATTGTCGTGAGCTTCAAACCCTGGGCAGCATAGTCCTCTTTGCTGGATTTCCGCAGTCGTTCCAGATCGGTAATGTCAGCGTCGTCAAAATTAGTGACGCGTGGGACATTCGACCATGACGCATGCATTTGCGCGGAAATCGTTTTGCGAATCTTGCTCATTCGCTCAACTCGGATAGGCCCAAAATCATCTTGATCGGCCGTACCGGGTAAATCCTTCGACACTGGGGCGGCAGGGCGTGCTGGTCGCGAAGGTGCTCCTCCACCACTGCTGGCTGCTGGGGCGGCCTTGACCTGACTGGCCGAGCGAACCGCAGCGAGCACGTCGTCACGGGTGATTCGTCCACCGGGACCGGTACCCCGAACACTGGCAAGATCAACACTGGTTTCGCGGGCCAATTTCCGAATCGCAGGGCCAGCAGGGATTGAGCTCGCGTCGGTCGACGCGGCGGCTGGCTCGATCGTCGCGGGAGCTACCGGCGCGGCGGGGGCAGCGGGCTGACTGGGGGGCGTTGCGGCCGGGGCTTGTTTCGCCTGGGGCTGCGGCTCAGCTTTCGGCTCGGGCTTCGCTTCTGCCTTGGGCTCGGGCTTAGGCTCTGGCTTCGATTCGGCCTTGGACTCCGCCTTTGGAGTTTCCGCTACAGGAGACTCCTCACCAGCTCCCTCCGCTGCTTCGACTTCGATCAACACGCCACCGATGGGAACGGTGTCACCCTCGCTGACAGAAATCTTCGTAACTTTGCCGGCGGCATCGGCGGGCACTGGTACAGTAGCTTTGTCCGTTTCCATCTCGACGATGTCTTGGCCCGCTTCGATCACGTCGCCGACGGAAACGAAGATTTCGAGGACGTCGCCAGATTCGATTCCGTCGCCCAGTTCAGGAAGTTTGATTTGCATGAGAAAAAGTAGAAAGAGGATTCAGGTTGGAGGGTGTCAAGCAGAAAGAGCGTTCAACGAGAGGATTCAAAACGAGGCCCATGCGTTCTATTTCTGAACGCTGAACCCTGAACCCTCATTTTCTCTTTCTATGCAAAGTAGGGATCGACTTTATCCGGATTGTAGTCGAGATCCTTGATTGCTTGGGCGACGTCGGACATTTCAAACTCACCCGCTTTGGCTAAACGGTACAGAGTGGCGATCACGATTGACTCAGCATCGACCTCGAAGTGTCGACGCAGTGCCTCACGGGTATCGCTGCGGCCCATTCCGTCAGTCCCGAGCACGTAGTAGTCACCAGGAATCCATGGTGTCAATTGCTCTCCCAGGGCGCGAACGTAGTCGCTCGCGGAGATAAATGGTCCTTCAACACCCTCGAGCGTTTCTTCGAGATAGCTGCGGCGCGGTGTCCCGGTGGGGTGCAGACGGTTCCAACGCTCGCAGGCACCAGCATCGCGGCGAAGCTGCGTGTAACTGGTCACGCTCCAGGCGTCCGAAGCGACGGAGTATTTCTCGGCGAGGATCTCTTGGGCCTTCAGCACTGAATTCAAAATCGCACCACTGCCGAACAGCTGCACGCGTTGTTTGCCGCCGTCGACATCGACGCTCTTAAACTTGTACATGCCCTTGATGATGCCTTCTTGGCAACCTTCAGGCATTTCGGGATGCATGTACTCTTCGTTTTCGGCGGTGATGTAATAAATGCACTGCTCACCATCGGCGAACATCCGTTGCAATCCCTCTTGCACGATCACGACGACTTCATAAGCAAACGCCGGGTCGTAGGCACGCACTGTCGGAAATGCGATCGCATTGAGCAGACTATGCCCGTCTTGGTGCTGGAGACCTTCTCCATTGAGCGTCGTTCGCCCTGCGGTACCACCGACGAGGAACCCCTTCGCTCGCATGTCGGCAGCAGCCCAGATTGAATCGCCGATTCTCTGGAAACCAAACATGCTGTAATAGATAAAGAACGGAATCATGCTTACGCCATGACAGCTGTAGGCAGTACCGGCAGCGTTGAAGCTACTCATCGAGCCGCATTCGGTGATACCTTCCTCGAGAATCTGGCCGTCCTGAGCTTCTTTGTAGTACGAGAGCTGGTCCGAATCGGCGGGCTCGTAGTTTTGGCCCGCATGGGCGTAGATACCGAATTGGCGGAACATGCCCTCCATCCCGAACGTGCGAGATTCATCGGGCACAATCGGCACAACATTCTTCCCGATCTTTTTATCGCGGCACATTGCGATCAGCGTTTGCACCGCCGCAAAAGTCGTACTGATGCTCTTGTTCTCGAGCTTGCTGATGAGTTTGGCGAAGTCGTCCATCGAGGGGACTTCCAGCGTCGGATGGGTCGTCGGCCGACTCGGCAGATAGCCTCCCAGCTCTTGGCGGCGGGCCTGCAGATATTTCATCTCCGCACCGCCGGCTGGCGGTTTGTAGAAGGGGGCATTCCCGACTTCCTCGTCACTGATGGGGATCCCAAATCGTGTGCGGAACTCGAGCAACTCAGCCTCGTTCATCTTCTTTTGATTGTGGGCCACGTTGCGGCCTTCGCCAGCTTCACCAAGCCCATAGCCCTTGACGGTTTTCGCCAGAATCACAGTCGGTTTGCCGTTATTCAGCTCGGTCGCTTGCTTATACGCTGCATAGACCTTTTCAGGATCATGTCCGCCACGACGGATCTTTTCAAGTTTCTCGTCGGAGAGATGCTTCACCAACTCAAGCAGTTCGGGGTATTTGCCGAAGAAGTGCTCGCGGATGTAACTGCCTGGCATCGACGTGTACTTCTGGTACTGGCCGTCGACGACTTCGTTCATGCGTTTGGCGAGCAATCCGGTAGTATCGCGAGCGAGCAATTCGTCCCACTCCCCGCCCCAAATAACCTTGATCACGTTCCAGCCCGCACCGTGGAAAATCGATTCAAGTTCTTGAATGATTTTGCTGTTGCCACGGACCGGACCGTCAAGTCGCTGCAGATTGCAGTTGATAACGAAGATCAGGTTGTCGAGTTTCTCTCGCGATGCCAAGCCAATGGCACCAAGTGTTTCAGGTTCGTCACATTCGCCGTCACCCAGAAACGCCCAAACCTTCTGACCTTTCGTATCTTTCAAGCCGCGGTCATTGAGGTATTCGTTGAAGCGGGCTTGATAGATCGCCATGATTGGACCGAGGCCCATCGAGACGGTAGGATATTCCCAGAAATCGGGCATCAGCCATGGGTGCGGGTAGCTGCTCAAGCCGCCCGCCTCTTCGAGTTCGCGGCGGAAGTTCTCTAGCTTCGTTTCATCGAGCCGACCCTCGACAAAGGCCCGCGAGTACATTCCCGGCGAAGCATGGCCCTGAAAATAAACAGAGTCGCCGGAGTACCCATCCTCACCACGCCCTTTGAAAAAGTGATTGAACGCGACCTCATACAGCGTGGCACTACTCGCGAACGTACTGATGTGTCCACCGACGCCTCCACCCCGTTTGCCGGCCCGCACCACCATCGCCATCGCGTTCCAGCGGATAATGGATTTAATCCGTCGTTCCAATTCCCGGTTCCCTGGATAGGCGGGCTGTTCGTTGGGCGGAATCGTGTTGACGTAGGGTGTCGACGTGTCTGCGGACAGCGGCACACCGTGTTCGGCGGCACGATCACGCAGCTGATCGATGAGAAACTTGACTCGTTCTGGGCCCTGACTGTCGAGCACGTATTCGAGTGAACTGAGCCATTCCTGTGTTTCGTATGCATTGACGTCAACGTCAGCGGAACGTTGCAATTCGCCGAGCTGTTGGGCGACTTCGTTTTGGGCGACTTCGACTTCGGCGACGTTTTTAGAATCGGACATCAATTACGGGAAAAACCCGGCCTCTGGGAACGTGGTCAAAAGCTGCGGTAGTTGCGAAAAAACTCGGAAGCCCCTTACTTTACTCACTCAACCCGGTTTTCAACAAGGTATGTAGTCTCTGCGACTATGATAAACTCGCGCGATGAAGTCAGATAAAACCAGTGCGGAAGATGCGTCCGAGGTTGGCGGAGCATGCAACGAACCGGAGTTGCGTCCGGGGACGACGTGGCAACGCATCTCGGGCGGCCCCGATGGGGCTGCATTTGTCTCAGCAGGCTCCGGTCGGGGTGGCGAAATGCCACACCCCGCCCTCATCAAAGAGCTGCGCGTGCTGTCTGGAATTGCCGGAAACCCAGCCCGTTTAAGTGACTTGCGATGGCGTCTGCGGCTGATCGAGCTCGCAGCGCATCCCTCAATTCGCAGCGTTCTCGCAGAGTCACTCGATCAAAACCCGCCAACGATCATACTCTCCCTGCCAGGGGATATCGATCCGCGGAGGCACCGCCTGAGCGATCAAATCGACGGGCTTTCACCCCGTCATCGCATCGCCTTGGCGACAGATCTCGTCGATGCCCTCGCAGCCGCCCATCGTGTCGGCTTGCGTCAGGAAAGCCGGCTCGTCGAGTGCATCCTCGCCGCTCCTGGTAGCAACGGTGAATTCATCACCGCAATTGACCTTACGGGGCTGCAGGTTGGTGAGCACATGGGAGCTACGCAGCAGGTTTTACCAACCTCACGCGACGTCGAGCTGGACGAATTGCGCACGCTGATGCGAGCGTTATTACTGCCCATCTTCACAACCGTCTCTGGCATCTCACCTACCTCCTGGGGGCGTGAAATTGACTGGGATGACCTTCAATCGCTCATCGCCAATGATGAGGAACACGATGAATCCAGCCCTCCAACGCTGTCACGCTGGCAGCAGTTATTCTCAAAGGGATCGCTGGCGACTGAGAATGATTTCGCTCACGACTCGGGGGCGAATCGGAACAGCGGCGGCGACCGTGGCGACGGCGTCAATGCTGACCTACGAGAGCGTGACCTCGCGGAGCGTGACATTGGGGAACCCAACATTGGGGAGCAATGCACCGAAGAAATAATCCGCCGAGATTCCGATCCGACCGTGACGCTCGGTGGAGAGATCACACCTGCCATGACTCAGCCAGTACCTGGGTCTGGCAGGCCCCCGTCGCAGGCAGGCATGGTCCCTGGCCAACTCGGTCGCTTCCGGATTGAGGAGCTCATTGGCGAAGGTGGGATGGGAAGAGTTTATCGCGGGGTCGATCTCGCGAACAACCGTGATGTGGCGATTAAAGTGCTTCGTCGCCACCGGGCGGAAGTTGCTCGGTCGGTGAGTCGATTTCGCAAAGAGGCTCGACTGCTCGCCGACGTTCAGAATGACCATGTGACGAGACTGATCGAGGTAGGCGAGGACCGTGGATACCACTTTCTTGCCATGGAATATATTGACGGAATCGATCTGAAGCGATGGTTTTCGGCACATTCGCACTTAGATGAACCAACGGCATTGAAGCTCGTGGCCGATATCTCGCGAGCCCTGGTCGACGCGCACGCGCGTGACGTGATACATCGCGACATCAAGCCCGAGAATGTGCTCCTGCAATTCATCGGAGATGCCTCACTTTCGACCGCGTACCGTGACCGGCCATTGAGCGACTTCCGTGTCAAGCTGACCGATTTTGGGATTGCCCGTCACATCCATCAGACAACATCCATGGAGAAGACTCCCGACGGCATGATCATGGGTACGCCTCAATACATGTCGCCCGAACAGTTTGACAGCGATGCGGCAGTGAGGCCGACGGCCGACATCTATTCATTGGGCGTGACTCTATTCGAAATGCTTACCGGCGCGCCGCCATTTCGTGCTGAGGTGGTCATGCAACTGGGAACGATGCATCGCCACAAGGCTCCTCCATCGGTACAAAAAACACGCAACGAGGTATCGGACCTGACGGCCTCGTTGGTTGCTCGTAGTTTGGCGAAAGCCCCCTCTGAGCGGTATGGTGATGCAGCTCAGTTCCTCGCGGCGATCGAACAAGTGTTGCGGGGCGAAGCGACGTCGTTTGCCGCACACCCGCGTGCACCGGAGACTTCGCAGGGAAACGTCTGGGACAAAACGAAATCCTGGGAGCTGGCGAGTACTCCCGGAGAGCTGTGGCCGTTTGTTTCGGACACCCATCGTCTCAATCATGCCCTGGGATTGCCCGCGGTTCAATATCGCAGCGAATTTGATCCGGAAGTGGGGCTGAGGCAGTTCGGCTCTTTCCGCCTGTCTGGCCTGCATGTGGCGTGGGAAGAGCACCCTTTCGAATGGATCGAAGGGCAACGAATGGGAATATTGCGGGAGTTTACCTCGGGTCCGTTTAAGTGGTTCTTGAGCATTGTCACGTTCGAGCGAACGGACCGTGGTGGCACCAGACTTTCTCATCAAGTTCGCATCGCTCCTCGAAACCTGCTGGGTCGATTCGTCGCGGTCGTCGAAGCTGATTGGAAGGGTTTTCGTAATCTCGACCGCGTCTACCAGCGAATCGATCGCGTGATCCAGCAGCGGCGATTCGTCTGTGATGGTACCGATCCTTTTGAAAAGCCAGCACGGATATCCAAGGGCCAGCGAACTCGGCTCGAAGAGCGAATCGCTCGCGTGATTAACGATGGCATCGCACCGGATATCGCAGAGAAGCTGGGCAATTGGATTCGTACGGGAGCGTCGCAGGAACTCGCCGCCATCCACCCCTTGCAGCTGGCCGAGACGCTGCAGGTTGATGCTCAATCCATGGTCGATACGTGCCTCGTCGCAGCACATCGAGGTTTACTGCAACTGCGCTGGGACATCTTGTGCCCCACCTGCCGCGCCCCCGCAGCGACAACAGCCCATTTATCGGAGATCGCTACCCATACCGCTTGTCCCGCATGCGACGTGGAATTTCAATCCAATGTTGAAAATGCCATCGAGATGGTATTCCGCGTTCATCCGGAGATCCGTCAGGCGAATGACTCACAGTACTGTATCGGCGGACCAGAACATGCACCTCATGTTGTCGCCCAAATGCGGATCGAACCGCATGAGCGTCTCACGTTGCCGCTGGATCTTTCCAGCGGCGATTACTTGATTCGCGGTCCGCGCCTACCACGTACCCAGTCGATTCGCGTGCGTGACACGAGTGCCCCGAGCTCGCTCGAACGAACTCTATCGGAAATTGGCGGCGATATTCATGTGCCCGTGTTACGACGTGGTCAACAGTCGATCACGTTGACCAATGATTTTGACACGCTCCACGTCGTGCGATTGGAACGTTCGATTTCACGCGACGATGTAGTGACAGCGACGGCAGCCGCATCAATGCCCAAGTTCCGTGAGCTGTTTACCAATCAATCGCTGTCCAGCGAAAATCCAGTTTCGTCTGAGCAAGTCACTCTACTGGCCATCTCAATTAACAATATCGACGCCATCTCGGCGAAATTAGGCGACATAGAAGTCTACCAGTGCACACACGACCTCATTTCGCTAGCGAAGAATACGGTAGCTGCCCATCGTGGGTCCGTAACGCGAACCATGGGTGAAAAGCTATTGGCGGCGTTCGATCGTCGCGAGCAAGCGGTTCAGGCAGCTGTGCAAATCCGGGACGAATGGCAGTCACACATCCCGCCCCTTGATTCACAGCTCGATTTGCAGATTGGCATTGGAATTCATTGCGGTGCCACACTCGTCACGACGGAAAATGATCGCCTCGACTACTATGGCACATCCGTCCGGGCCGTCAGTGCACTGGCCAACCAGTGCGGTGGCAATACATTGCTCACCGAAGTAGTAGCGAGCGACCCCGAAGTGACTGCATTGCTGCCATGGAACATGGAGCTCGACACAATCCATCTGCCCGGGATCGGCGCCACGCGCGTCCGCCGTCTTGGTCAGGTGTAGCGCACGTTTTGATGCTCGGGCTCAAAGAATGCGGATAACAGTGAATCAACTCGCAGCAACCCTTCGCGAGTCAAGCGAATCTGATTGCCATCAATCACCACCATGCCTTGCTCGACGTATTGCTGCCAAACATCGGACCACTGGGCGACGATATCCGCACCAAACTTATCGCGGAAGTAATCTCGCTCAAGAAAGCCTCGTTTGAGCAGCAGGATCATCTCGCGAATCAAGGACTGTTGCGGCGTCGGGACGTAACCTCGACCCAACGGTAGGTTGCCCGCCTCGATCGTCTCGAGATAGGCCGGCATGTGCGGCAGATTCTGGTAATGCACGCCGCGGACATGTCCGAAGCTCGCGATGCCCGTAGCAATCAGATCGGCGCCTTGCCATAGATTGTCGCGGTAAGAAAAATTGACCTTGCCGGTATCTTTGACAAGCGTATATCCGCTGCTGACCTTGTACCCTGCCGCGATCAATTCATCGAAGGCAAAATCGACCCAGTCCCGCTTCAACTGCCAAGGCGCGACAGGGCTCTCGGTTTGATTGCCGAGCATGTCCTTGCTATAGATCGTGTTGAACGGCAACTCCATTTGGTAGATCGTCACACTCTCCGGCGACATCTCGATGGTGCGGCGAATATTATCTCGCCAATTCTCCCAAGTTTCGCCCACCATGCCGGCGATCAAATCAATGTTCACATTGGGAAACTGAGCCGCCTCGATCCATTCCCAGGCGGCAAAAACCTGCTTGGACAGGTGCGCACGCCCGTTCTCTTCGAGCAATGTGTCGTTGAAATTCTCGATCCCCAAGCTGATGCGAGTGACGCCCAGTTTTTCTCGCAGCGTTTTGACCTTCGTTTCACTCAGTGTCCCTGGCTCGCATTCGAATGTGACCTCTTCGGCGCCGTCCCAAGTAATATGTTCATGCAACCGATCTGCTAGCTTGGTCAACTGCTTCGGGGACAGAAAACTCGGGGTGCCGCCGCCGAAATAAACGAAGCGAAATGGTCGCTCGCCCATGACGGGCAGCTTGCTGACCATTGAAATCTCGTTACACAGCGCATCCACGTATCGCTGAACCTCGGCTGCCTTGACGTCCGTGAAGACTTTGAAATAGCAAAACTTGCATCGTTTGCGACAAAAGGGGATATGCAGATAGAGGCCGAGCGGATTGTCGTTGGCTGGCGGCGAATCCATCGCAGAACGAACATCGTCGAGCGCCTCGGCACTCCATTGGCTATAAGGTGGGTAGTTGGAAATGAAGACACTACCCACTTCGGTCTTGTCGTCGCTCGAGGTGCTCGTCATGGCAGAGAGTTCCAGGTTGGTGCGGGAATCGGATGGGAAGACATGTCGGGCGCTGGCAGCTGCGTGCCGCTTCAGCGTACACCGAAACAGCGTCGTTGGTAACGTTGACGTTTATCGGGACCAATGCCGCATTGGACCATGATCGGCTTGAGTCGACGCCCCAGGCGTCAAGTCCCAAAACAGCGGACAACACCATCGTCATCGGCAATCACCAGGCGGTTACCGATAATGGCGGGTGCAGCCATGAATTTGCCACGCGACTCAAACGACCACTTTTCCGTGCCGTCTGCAATAGACAATCGTAGCAGCAAACCGGCCGTCGACGCGATCCATACATCGTCGCCCGCTATCAACGGTGAAGCATCGGCACGCCGTCGCAGGGTTTTCCGCCACATTTGTTTGCCTGTCGCACGGTTAATCGCGTCGACATGCTTATTTTGACTCGACACAATGATGCGGTCGACTCCGACGGCGGCACTGCTGCGGTACTCCTGCGGCCGGTCAGGGTCTTCAAATCTCCAACGGACGTCGCCGGAGCTTGGATTGAACGCAAACACTGTACCGTCCATGATCGGCAGGAAGACCTCGTCACCGCTGACCGCGGGCGTGCTACCGGTGGGGCCACCGAGCGGCAGGGGCTCGCGAGCGGCCTCACCTGTGGCGAGATCGATCACGTGGAGCTGGCCGTCACAGCCCCCCAGAAATGTTTTCCCCGACGCGATGGAGGGCGAACAGCGGATTTGATCCCCAGTTTCATATTCCCAAATCAAAGCACCGTCCTCGGCGGCGAGACAGTACAGACTTCCGTCTTGGCTGGATTGCAGCACTCGAATTTCGTAGTTGTCGCCACGCGGAACAGCGAAAAATGACGGGGCAGCACTGATCTCACCCTCGGTGGAGTATTTCCATCGGGTTTCACCAGTGCTGGGATCGAGCGCCTCGACGTTGCCCTCGACGTCCCCCACCACAAGCAGCGCACGGTCTGCATCAGAGGTCGGGTCTCCTCCCTCGACGCTCTTACGGGGCGGAGCGGAGATGACCGGAATGGGCGCGGTCAACTGATTCTGGGATGACAGCGAATCCGGCAAAAATAGCCCGGGAGAGGACACGAAACCAGTATCAAAATCTCGTCGCCACTGGGACTTGCCCGAGCGGAGGTCGATGGCCTCCACCCCTCCCATCACATCGGTGACGAACACGCTCAATCCGTCGCTGATAGGCGTCGTCTCGATCGGCTCCGCTGTTTTAAGCTCCCACAACAAACGGAGATTGCCGGGCAATGTGCGGTCAATCGCACCGCTGGCGCCGCTGTCAGCGCGGGCCATGGTCCAGGTCGGCAGTTGTCCAGCAGCGGGCGCTTCAGCATGGGCAGTTGCCGCCAGCAAACAGGCTATGATTGCCAACAGTGCGGTGGCGAAGTTCCAACGGTCCGTGTTTTTGACTTGCATTATCTCATTTCAGTATGAAGTTATCAGTAGGAGCTGTACGCGGCAGCTCGCCGAATCGTTTGCTGGCGTGTCGAGACACGCCCCCCCGACTCGCCGGATACCAACCTAAACTTGCTAGATCCCAACCCCAAGAGCCAGCGAGCAGCGATCGAAATTGCCCAGCCAGCGAGCAGGCCACGCGATCCTACCGACCCGTGACAAATTCCTGCCGGTACGCTGATCTGAAATTCCGCCGGACTGGTCGAGACCGGCCCGACTATTATAAGCTGTCCGCCCCTCGCTGTTGCTCAACAATGCGGTGTTTTTCTTCTGTCTTTCGAGCTTTTTGTCCATGATTTGTGTCAGCCTCGGCCGTGCCCGCCATCAACGAATGATCGCCGAACATCAATTTTTGGTTGAGCAGGGCGCTCAGCTTGTCGAATTGCGGTTGGACTACATCACTCGTGCGGTCAACCTCAAACGGCTGGTCGGAGACCGCCCTGGCCCCGTCGTACTCACGGCTCGGCGAAAGGAAGACGGGGGGCGATGGGAGAAATCGGAACAGGAACGCTTGATGCTGCTCCGCAGCGCGATTGCCACTGGCGTGGAATACGTCGACATCGAAGCCGATGTGGCGGCCCAGATACCTCGCTACGGCTCGACGAAGCGAATTATCAGCTACCACGACTTCAGTGGCACGCCCGATGAACTGGAGGAAATTCATGCCGCCATGGCAGAGGAGGACGCTGATATCGTCAAAATTGCGACGATGGCGAATACTTTTTCCGACAATGTGCGGATGATTAAGCTCGTGCAAAATGCCAAGATCCCCACGATCGGCATCTGCATGGGGGAAATGGGCATGATCACCCGGATCCTCTCCAATCGGGTCGGGTCGCCGTTCACGTACGCGACCTTCAGTGCGGATAAAAAACTCGCTCCAGGCCAAATCAATTGGAAGGAGATGAACAATGTCTACCACTATGAGTCGATCAATCCCCAGACCTCACTGTTTGGCGTCATTGCCGATCCCGTGGGACATAGCCACAGCCCCTTGATTCATAACTCGGCTTTCATCGATGCGGGGTTGAACGCCCGCTACCTACCTCTGCGAGTTCCCAAAGACGACTTGCAAACCTTCATGAACCATTGCCATAGCATTGGGATTGAGGGGATCAGCATCACGATCCCCCACAAGGAAGCTGCCTTGGACTACTGTACTCAGGCGGAAGCGAGCGCCACGGGGATCGGTGCTATCAACACGATGATTTTCAATGGCGAGGAGCGACTGGGTTACAATACCGACTACCGGGCGGCGATGGACTGCATCGAAGAGACCTTCTCATTGCAGCGTGGCCAAGAAAATTCGATGCAGGGAAAAGTGGCACTGATCCTGGGCGCCGGGGGCGTTTCCCGGGCGATCGCCTGGGGGCTGCGACAACGCAAATGCGACGTTTATGTCTCCTCACGGACGGAGGAACGCAGTCAATTGCTCGCTCACGAGATTGGCTGCAACACCATTCCTTGGGACCAGCGCCATGAGGTCAAAGCGCACCTGCTCGTCAATGGCACGCCCGTGGGGATGCACCCCAATGTTGACGTCTCGCCCTACAATATGAGCTCGATCAACGAGTACATGGTCGTCTTCGATACCGTCTACAACCCCGAGAACACCGTGCTGATCAAGTACGCAAAACAAACCGGAGCGAGATTGATCACGGGCGTTGACATGTTCGTCCGGCAAGCCGCCTATCAATTCAGATTGTTCACCGGCCAAGACGCTCCCACGGACCTGATGCGAGCCAAAATCAAACAAGCCACCAACCCTGTGCGAATCAACTGAGTAGCGCCTCTCCGCGGGGCCGTCGACAGAATTGATTGCGCCGCCTCGCTCGCTGAAAAATTGAACTGGCATGCGCTACCCTCGAAGTGGAGGTCTCGCCGAGACATGCCTACTCGGGGGTGCTACAACGGGGCAGCGGGCTCCGTTATCCTACGGGCCAACTGTCCTTCTTCACCCCACCTGTCGGAGTTTTCAATGCCTCGTCCAGTCACCCTGTTTACCGGTCAATGGGCCGATTTGCCAATCGAAGAACTCGCGGCGATGACCTCGGATTTTGGCTTTGACGGCATTGAACTTGCCTGCTGGGGCGATCACTTCGAAGTTGACCGAGCACTCGCTGAAGATGACTACTGCGACCAAAAACACGCCTTGCTGGCCAAACACAACCTGCAGTGCCACGCGATCAGCGCCCACTTGGCCGGCCAAGCCGTATTGGACCTGATCGATGAGCGGCACAAGTCGATTCTTCCGGCCCACGTGTACGGCGACGGAGACCCCGCTGGGGTAAATGCTCGCGCCGCTGAGGAACTTGCCAATACTGCTCGCGCAGCCCAGAAATTCGGCGTCGATGTCGTTAACGGTTTCACAGGCAGCAGCATCTGGCACTTGCTCTACTCCTTCCCTCCGGTCCCCGCAAAAATGCTCGACGCCGGATTTGACCTCCTCGCCGAGCGATTCAATCCTATTCTCGACGTGTTCGGACAATGTGGTGTGCGTTTTGCCCTGGAAGTCCACCCCACCGAAATCGCCTTTGACATCTACACGGCCCAGCGTGCCCTCGAAGCCCTCGACCATCGCCCTGAATTTGGATTCAACTTTGACCCCAGCCATCTGATCTGGCAGGGGATCGATCCTGTCGAATTTATCCGCGCATTTCCTGATCGCATTTATCACGTTCATATCAAAGACGCGATCGTGACTCTCGATGGCAAGTCCGGGATCAACTGCAGCCACTTGAACTTTGGCGACCCGCGGCGGGGCTGGGATTTCCGTAGCCCGGGCCGAGGCGGTGTGAATTTTGAGGAGATCATCCGCGCTCTCAACGTCATCGGCTACGATGGTCCGTTGTCGATCGAGTGGGAAGATTCTGGAATGGAACGCACCTTTGGAGCGCGAGAAGCCTGTGCGTTCACCAAAAAACTCGATTTCTCGCCTTCCAACGTGGCCTTCGATGCCGCCTTCGACGAAGCCTCATGATCACAATCACAGTGAATGGTGACTCCACGCAAATCGATCGTCCGATGACGATCGACGAGCTGATTCTGCACGTCGACGTGCCTAAGAACTACTTGGCCGTCGAGGTCAACGAGGACGTCGTGCCGCGTGATCAACATGGGCAACACTTGATCGCCGACGGCGACCGAGTCGAGTTCGTGACGCTCGTCGGCGGCGGTTAGGGCGGGTAGAGTGATGCAGGGATTGCCGCTTAGCTCGGCAATTCCAGGCCGTCGGGGAGCGTGCCTTGGGCCACCTCTTCGTCCCAGGCATCCATCAGCGGCCAATCCTCGGCAAGCGTCCCGAAATCCGCCATGTGAAGGTATCCCTCGACACGAGCGATTACCTTGTCAAGCATTGCCGTGTCTTTGGCAAAAATGGGGCCATGACTAGGGGCGAGCCAGCGGACGTCGCTGTCTCGAATCCGCCGGAGTGATCGGAGAAAGGCTTTGATGTCGCTGCCGTGATGAGCGTCAATCGCGCCGATGCATCCGTCGCGGTAGACATTATCTCCTGAAAACAGAACATCGCCCAAGCGAAACGCCAGTTGGCTGTCGGTGTGACCGGGAGTATGCCAGACTTCCAACTCCAACTTGCCCACGCGAATCATGTCGCCATCATTGACCACATGATCGATCTGGACCGGCGGCATTTCCAACCGCAAATTCTGGGCCTCGATCAGGGCGAGCGTCTTCAATGTGTCGCCATTCTGCAGCGGCTCGACCGCATTGGGATGCGCGGTCACGGTGGTTTTCAGTGCCTGTTTGGCTTTCGCCAAACCCTGAATGTGGTCCACGTCGGCATGAGTGGCGATCAACGTCTGGCAGCGTGAGAGCGGGAAATCCAAATCGCGAATGATCTGGATGTAGTCATCCACCGTTTCTTCGTACCCAATATCAATCAAAACCCACTCGTCTTGATCGTAAATGAGGTACAGGTTGCAACCAAGTACTTCACCGGCTTGAAAATTCAGCTCGATGACACCTGGAAAAATGGGTTTGCGAGATATCATGAAGAGAGAGCGATCGGGGCTGCGGGAACAGAGGCGAGCATGCAGTGTAGATCGTTTTTCGCTTTCTTCGTACCCGTCACCCCGCAGCAAACACGCTCCGGGGAGCGTGCTTGCCATAAATCCGGTCTACCACATGTATTCTGCACCGACTGTGAAGCCCTGCAGGACCACGTCACTGAAGCTGGTCGGTGGAGCCGTTGTGACCACACCACCGCTGCCGAGAGTTCCCAACGAGGTGCGAACATAGTCCGCCGGTGGTACCGTGTTGATGATGTTGTCGACCGCCAACAGGTGATACGAAGTGCGGAACGACCAAGAGTGCGAGAGCCGATAGACGAGTTTCGTTTCGAACTCACCCATGACGGTCCCACGTCGGTCGCGATCGCTGATACTGGCCGAGCCAGCGGTGGCTCCAGGGCCGATTGAGTTTGCGAAGATGTTGTTCGTTCGCTCCCAATCGTTCTGTCCCCAGCCGCCCTTCATGCCGAATCCGAGTTGCACGCCCGGCACCATGTTCCACCACACGTCGTAGCCAATCTGACCGACAAAGATGTTGTTCTTCGTTCCCGTCAGCGAGTTGTAGTACCGCAGTTGATCGTTCGAACCGCCACCGAAACCGCCAGTGCCATCGTTGAAGGTTCCGACGGTGCCGTAACCGAAATCGTTGTCCAGGCGGATATACCGGGCTCCCACCAGCCATGAGCCTTGGAAGCGGCAGCCGGGGCCGACCGCACGACGGCGATAGTTGACTTCACCACTATGGAATCGCGATTGGGTGTACGCCTGCTGAATGATCGAACGGTCGGTGTCGTCATATCCGCCGATTGGCAGATTACCGTAGTCGGAAATGTAGGAGTACAAATCCGGATTGTTCGGGTCGTCTGCAAACGCTTGAGCGCTGTTGTTCCATTCTTGCCCGCCCATGTACGTACCTTCTAAGTTTCCACCGACTCCCAGGATGACGGCTGCAGATACCCGCACACCGGCTTCTAGATCACTTGCTTTGGCATCATCGAGACTCATGACGGTTGGCCCCCCAACGCCACGAGTCGTCAATGCCATGTTGCCCTGCGAGAAATTATTTCCCAAAAACAATCCCTCGACCGAGAGGTCGTACCATCGCTGGGCACACTTGCCAGCCTCGCTGTAGGGAAGCAGTGCGTTGAAACAACCAACCGCCCCGCCGCCGATCGTGCTGAGCAGGATTCCCATGTCGCCCTCCATACACTTGCCGCTGCACCAATCGCCCAGCATCCCTCCGCGGCCGAGACAGCCACTTTGGTACAAGCGTGAGTTGCACACCCCGCAGCCTTGCCCGTTGCAGAGATTGCAGTGTCCCATCACGGCTGGCAAAAGTCCTTGAAAACCACCCGGACCGCAACAACCACAGGCACTCTGCCCACAATTGGCGTCGCCGCAGTAGTTATCTCCACCGTAACCACCCGCATACGAATCGCATGCATATCCGGGCTGGGAGTATTCCAGCAGTCCGCCCTGGTAGCCGACCGGCATCACCTGTCCATAGGGATTCTGCATCGCCGCGTGGTAGGCTGCCGGGCCGATGGGCCCCGGCAATCCGGTCGGAACTGGCGTCCCTGGAATCGGTCCCGAAGGGAACGAAGTCGGGATTTTTTGTGACAGGGGCGTATTTCCCATCATCGGGCCCGTCATAGGCCCCGTCACTGGGCTCCCCATCATAGGACCCATCATCGGGCCGCCCATCATCGGGCCGCCCATCATGGGACCGCTGATCGCCGGTTGACTGGCGTAGTTAATCCCGCCGGCGGCACTCACCTTCGCGGCAGTGGACCAGTCTCCTGGGTGCACCCCCGGAGGCAGTCGGAATCCGCTGGCGGCGTAATCAATGTCATCCTCTGGCGAGGGTGGAGCCGCAACAACCATCGCGGGCGACAGGATGACGAGCATCCCGGCGGCGACGATCGACCGCCATGCGGTCACCGAAAATCTCGTCGGTATCGAGGCGAGTTGTGAGTGAGTGTTCATCCCTGATTCCTGAAACAATGCTTGCCTGAGTACGCCCCGCCGTTGTCAGCAGAACCGCTTCAAGCAAAGTTATCGGCACAACCGGCCCGCGACATTCGATAATTCCCGAACAATCGTTACGATCCGAACCCGATCGACGCAGACACGTAGAGAAACAAGATGGAAAATCACGGTTGCCTGACTTCCCGTGCTTTCCTACTATCGATCTGATAACCTCTCCTAAAAACGTGCTCGTGCGCATGGAAACAGCCCCTTAGCCTCGCTGAGGGGTGAGCGATGCCTGCGAGTTCGGTCACTTTACCCCACGCAGAGCTCATATGTCGCAACGCCTCGGTTCGTATCCCCCTCGGTTCGCTGCAGCGACACTGGGCCTTCTCGCGGGTTTTTCTGGCCTGTGCACTCCGCTGCACGCGCAGAATACCGATCAACTGCAAAATGCGGTCCCTGATCGACAGCGTGCCGTGCCGGTACCCGTTGAAAATCTTCAACAAGCCGCCCCACCCGCGGCCGCCCAGCAACCCGTTCCAGCAAAACTCCCGAAACCTTCCCCCCAGGACAGCGTCGTATCACGCTTGATCGCGCAGTTGATGCCCAGCGAGCACGTGTCCGGCAAAGACCTCGACAATACACTCAGCGCACGGGCGCTCGATCTGTACATTCAAACCCTCGACCCACTGAAACTCTACTTCTTGCAGAGTGATATTGACCAGTTTGAACGGTACTCGACGGTGGTCGACGATCATGTACGGGCTGGCAACCTTGACCTCGCTTATTACATCTTCGAACGCTTCACACAGCGGGTTGATCAACGGGTGGCGAAAATTCGCGAGCTACTCAAGGGCGACTTCGATTTCAACATTGATGAACAAGTTATCATCGATCGCGATGCGGCTCAGTACGCCCGCGACGATGCCGAAGCGACAGATCGCTGGCGGCGGCAATTGAAATTATCGCTGCTCGACCTCAAGGACTCCGATGAGCCCGTCGTCGGTCAAGAGGCACGCGATCAACTGATGCGTCGCTATGACCGTTACGCAAATCGTTGGCGCTCGACTAGCAGTGACGACATCCTCGAGATGTTCTTGACGTCGGTGACCAACAGCTATGATCCACACTCAACGTACATGTCCCCTGCGACGCTGGATGACTTCAACATCAGCATGGCGCTCAACCTTGATGGTATTGGCGCGTCGCTTGGCGAAAAAGATGGCACGACCCAGGTCAAAGCGATCATTCCTGGTGGTGCCGCCGACTTAAACGGCAAGCTCAAACCGGATGACTCGATCGTATCTGTCGGCCAGGGTGATGACGGAGAAATGGTCGACATTATCGAAATGCCGCTCAAAGACGTCGTCAAACTGATCCGCGGCAAAGCAGGCACAACCGTTCGCTTGGGCGTTCGCCCAGGCGGCACAGGAAACATGGAGATTGTGAAGATCGTTCGCGCCCACATCGAATTGAAGGATTCGGCCGCACGTGGAAAAGTCATTGAGCACGAGATTCCAGGCCAACCCGGCAAGCTCAAGATTGGTTACCTCAACCTGCCTAGTTTTTACATGGACATGGAGGGTGCCCGTCGCAACGATCCCGAGTACCGCAGCAGCACCCGTGACGTCGCGAAGATCCTCGAAGACTTTAAGAAAGAAAACGTGGCCGGTGTGGTGCTCGATCTCAGCCGCAATGGCGGTGGATCGTTGACCGAAGCGATTAGTTTGACTGGCCTGTTCATTGATCAAGGCCCCGTTGTGCAGGTCAAAGACGCCAATGGCTCAGTGCAGAAATACGATGATGATCATCCCGGCACCGTCTGGGATGGCCCCTTGGTTGTGTTGACAAGCAAACTCAGTGCGAGTGCCAGTGAGATTCTTGCCGGTGCGATTAAGGACTATCACCGTGGGATCATTGTCGGTGATCCGCAGACACACGGCAAAGGCACCGTGCAAACTCTGATGGACATCGGCCAATCGCTGTTTCGAATTCGGCGTGCCAACTACGGCGCATTGAAGGTCACGCTACAACAGTTCTATCTGCCCGACGGCCAGAGCACCCAACTTGACGGCGTCGCAGCGGATATTGTGCTGCCGAGCGTGATTAGCAAGATGCCCGTCGCCGAAGGTGATCTGGACTACGCTCTGGCCCATGATCGGATCAACCCCGCGAAACACGATCTGTATCGGATGGCGCCTGCAGACCTGATCAATTCCTTGCGAGCCAGCTCCCAGCAGCGGATCGCCCAAGATGAGGAGTTCATCGAGCTGATGCGACGGATTGGACTCTACGTTGAGCAAAAAGATCTCAAGACAATTTCACTCAACGAGGACAAATTCATGCAGCGTCGCGCTGAAATGAAAGCGCAAAAAGACGAGCAAGAGAAAGAGATTGAAGCGCAGATTGGCAGCGAAGAGGTGTTCCATGACACCTTTTACAATCAAGAAGTGCTTAACATCACGCAGCAGTACATTGAGGGTCTGCGTGCCCAGAATCTGGCGCGGGCGAACTGAACCGGATCGTTCCCGTGATCCCTTCTCTACGCTTGCTCGCTGCCGTAGCCTCGACGTTATTGGTGTCGGCCCCGATGCGGGCCGAGCCACCTGCGTCGATTAAAGTCGATACGTTCTCGAACATTCGATTTAGCGGATCACCTGATCTCCAAACCGGCAACGCCGGGCTGGCGGATCTCTACATCCCGGTCCTGCCGGGCGATTCCATCGCGAAGACGGATCGCCCGAGTAGCAGCACGGTAGTGCCACCGACCCAACCCACCGTCCAAGTCACCGGTAGACTACGTCCAGCCGTCGTCGTCGTGCACGGCGGCGCCTGGCTAACGGGCAGCAAGTGGACCATCAGTGGCTATGCCCAGCAGCTCGCTGAATTAGGGATCTGCGTCTTGAATATCAACTACCGATTGGCGCCCGATGCCAAGTTTCCTGCTCAAGTCGATGATGTTCGGGATGCCTTGGTGTATCTCGGGGATCACGCCGAGCAGCTGAGCATCGATCGCAACCGCCTGGGTCTCTTCGGATACTCCGCAGGTGGCCATCTCTCTGCGTTGGTCGGTGTGCTTGCGGATGAATCACGCGAGGTCCAAGCCATTGCGAGCAATTGGCCTCTTGCAGATTCACGTTGGGCTCGCCTACCGCGAATCTCCGCAGTCTGCGCTGGCGGCCCGCCTTGCGACTTCCAGAGTCTCCCCCTCGACAACGACGCCTTGTCCTATTTCCTTCATGGCTCCCGCCGTCAATTTCCCGAGCTCTACACCGCCGCCTCGCCGATCGCTCATATTTCAGCAAACGACCCACCAATCCAATTAATTCATGGCGAGACCGACATGCTCGTGCCCATTGCGAACAGTCGACGATTTGCCGAATTGTCTGCCCAGGCGGGGGTCTCGGTGACCTTGACGGAGATACCGCAACAAGGCCACATCGTGACGCTGATGCATCCGAAGACTCAAGCTCAGGTCAGTCGTTTTTTTCGCAGGCAATTCTTCCCTTGAAGGCGTGCGTGCGCCCCGCCAATCATCCCAGCCTGCCACAGCGAGCATGCACTTCCCGAGTAGTGGGTGAAATGCCAGGAGCACCAGAGGCGCCCGGGCAACGCACACTCCGCTGAAGGGCGTCGGCATGGTTCCAGCGTGTGCACCGGAGCGAACGAAGCGTTCGAAGCGATTGATTTTTACTACGAAGAGACTTTCCTCTTCCGAAGCCGCGGCTTGGTGGCAATTCCATGTTGTGCGTCATTCGGGGTAGCCCAGGACGGTCCAGTCCAAGAGCTGTGCGAGCGGAGCGTGCAACCAACGCGAACTTGGAACCACGAAAGACTCGGACCACACGAAAAGCTAGTGGTGGTTCCGTTCGTGTCGTCCGTGTCTTTCGTGGTTGCACCGATGCCTATCGCAACGAAACGCCGAACGTCGCACACCCGACAGTCAGAGACGTACAACCAAAATCACGAACGATCGCAGCCAACCCACTCCGTCGCAGACTCAAATAGTCGCAAAACAAGGGGTAAAGCGATGTTTCCGAAACCGCCGTTAGCGAGTAATTTAGGGGCACAGAACGGGATTAAGGACCTAGACGCTTCCATTGAAATGGTTCGTCAGTTCCAGCCCCTGGGTGCAGAGGTGCCACAAGCACCCTCACGAAGGACGTCTCGCGTGGCTGAGATCCGCCCCGTGATGGCGTCCATTGAATTGTGTCCCCGCCACCTGGCTTTCAGTTCTGACATCCTTATTGTTTTTCTGGAGTATTTGAATGAAACGTGTACGACTTGGATTTACCCTCGTAGAGCTGCTGGTGGTGATTGCCATCATTGGCGTGCTCGTTGGTCTACTGCTGCCGGCCGTTCAGGCAGCCCGCGAAGCTGCGCGGCGAATGAGTTGCAGTAACAACTTCAAACAAATCGGCCTCGCCGTCCATAACTATCATGCGGCGTACAACCAAATTCCAATTCAAGGAACCGGCACTCCCAACACAGGTGGAAACCCGGACGTGGCACCCGGCAACAGTCGCCTGGAGGTCAGTTTCCTGGTAGGAATGACTCCGTTTATTGAACAGCAAGCACTCTGGCAGCAGATTAGCAATCCGCTGAAGGACCCGATCACCGGGAACATCTTTGCGCCCATGGGCCCTGGTCCTCGCCGCTGGTTGGCCAACCATTCGGCTCAGCGCTACGACCCTTGGCTGACCGAGGTTCCCGGCTTTCGTTGCCCGAGCGATCCTGGCACGGGACTGCCTGGACAAGGACGCTCCAACTACGTCGCAAGCTTGGGTGATTCCGCAAACCGAATCAACGGCAGCAAAGGTGACAATGGCGTTGAAAACACTGCCGCTGCGATTGATCGCCAAGCCTCGTGCCGCGGGTTCTTCGTGCCGCGAGAAAGTGCTCGGTTCCGTGATGTTTTGGACGGGCTCTCGAACACCATCTGCGCAGGCGAAGTCGCCTCTGACCTAGGTGACAACGACATCCGCACCCGGGGTGCGTTGTCGACCACAGGAAATGTGCGAGTCGCCGGCGGCAACACCACCTGTGACACTTACGTTGACCCGCTCCGACCTCAGTTCTGGTCGCCAACTGCGACGTTCTCGCTGCTGCAAGGTGGTGGCACCGAAGCCGAGCAGCGGCGTGGTCTGAAATGGGCGATGAGCCGATCGATGTGGGGCGCTTTCAACACGATCTTGCCACCCAATGGCCTGATGTGCATGGAAACCAACAACTTCAACAACGGGTTGCTGTCGGCCAGTAGCCGGCACCAGGGCGGCGTGCACGTCTTGATGGGTGATGGGGCAGTGCGTTTTGTCACCGATTCGATCGACACTGGTAATCGCAATAGCGCTCACGTCGGGGGACACGCTGGCGGCTTGGCACCTGGCTCGAGCAGTCCCTTCGGTTTGTGGGGAGCCCTGGGAACCCGCGCCGGTCGCGAAACCGATGCTACCCTGGATTGATTCAGTTCTGACTGCGGTCGGTGTGGGACTTTGGTTCCTACACTCGGCCGCGTCTCTCGTTGACTGGACGCGGGAATCCACTTCGCGCCAGCCTGCCCGTTACCCTCTCACTCTAACGAATACAATGAAACCTATTTTTACAGCATTGCTCCTTCTCTTAGCCATGGTCTGCTCCGTCGGCTGCGGGAGCGGCGAGGCAAAACCGGCTGTTGAATCAGACGAACTCTCCCAGTGGGTGTCGGAGAACCCGGCCCCAGAAGAAGTGCCACTGGCCGGAGAAAAATAGATCGAGCAAGTTGGTACCTTTGGTCACCTCGGATTCCAAGCCGAGGTGGCCAGTGCTCCGCCGTCATGCATTTGCCAGCGACACATACGCTGATGCATCCCGGCTCAAACAATTCAAAACGCAACAGCAGCCGTTGACAACTAGCGTTACGTCTCGATTGACCGCTAGCGATATTGTTCCAGAAACTTCGCGATTTTATCGTGGGTTTCAGCGGTAGTGGCAATCACGAGAGAGGCATTTTGGACGTACGGCGCCATGGTTGATTGTCCGCCTTTCGCTTCCCAACCCTTGGGCTCGACGGAAGCCTGAATGAAGGACATCATCATCTTGGGTTGGAACTGCCCATCCTTTGACCAGACTGCCAGATCAGCCACCCGGTACGTTCGAGGATGGATTCTTTCGCGGTCCGCCGCTGCACCACCAGCGGAGACGCGCGGCGTAAGTAGGCAGAAGGCAGCGAGCGCCGCAGTCAGCAATAGCGCAAGTCCAATTCGCGTTTTCATCTTTCGGTCCGTCCATGTAAATGAGGTTGGTGTCGCCTACCGACAAATGATATCAAGTCACACTTTTGAGACACAGAGAGATTTCAGCTGCAAAAACAAGGCAAAAACTCGCTATTAGAGGATCGACCTGACCACGCCACCATCGACGCGCAGCGCCGCCCCGTTGGTGGCCGACGCGAGACCAGAACACAGGTAGCAAATCATCGCAGATACCTCGTCAACATTAATAAATCGCTGCATCAGCGAGGTTGGCCGGACGTTGGAAAAGAATTCTTGCTCCATCTGCTCAAACGTGATCCCTTGCTCATGGGCCATCTGCTCCACGAACGTTCCTACCCCCTCGGACTTGGTCGGCCCAACCAGAACACTATTTACCGTCACCCCAGTTTTGGTGGTCGTTTCTGCGACCCCGCGTGCAATGGCCAGCTGAGCAGTTTTGGTCATCCCGTAATGAATCATCTCCTGAGGGATTTGGACTGCAGATTCACTCGACACGAAGATCACCCTGCCCCAATCTGATTTCAGCATGGATGGCAGGTAATGCCGAGTCAGTCGAACCCCGCTCATCACGTTAACATCGAACATACGGGACCAGTCTTCATCGGGAATGTCTGCAAACGGCTTCGGTTCGAAAATACCCACATTGTTGACGAGAATATCAATCGCTGGGATCTGCTCACACAGCGACGCACAGCCCTGTGCGGTACCTAAATCCGCCACGGCAACATTGACTCTTGCTGCGGGCATTGCCGATCGAATTGTCTCAGCAGCCTCGTGTAGTCGGCCTTCGGAGCGGCCATTGAGCCAGACCTGGGCGCCTTCTGCGGCCAGTCGAGTCGCCGTAGCGAGGCCGATGCCAGCGGACGAACCGGTTACCAATGCCATTTTGTTCGAAATACCAAGATCCATGTGGTGGTCCTCACTAACAAGCTGCGTGTGCGGTGACATTTCTGTGGTTTGAGCGTCAGCATAGCATCTGAGTCGTCACGCCCAGAGGCCAGCCCCTCGATGGGATGCCCCTGTGGAGGCTCAGTTGGCCACCGCCGCCTGCCTCGTGGCAACCCCGTAACGGCAATCCCCGCCACCGACCGACACTGGCAGAAATCCGCCCTTATGTAGGTCGCTGGCGCTCGTGGTTGGCCGGGACCGCCCCCGTATGCTGGATTGTTGCCTGGGTCGACGAATCGACGCGGAGCGGCAATAACTAGACCCGCCACTGGAAATTCGTGTTTTCAAGGCAGTATCCGTTGAGAGAAATCCGCTCTCGATCACCGTCCCCTCCAATAAAGGTATTCGATGGAAGCCGGAATCGTCGGCTTGCCGAACGTAGGCAAAAGCACTTTGTTTAACGCCCTGACCAGCAGCGTCTCGGCTCAAAGTGCCAACTATCCGTTTTGCACGATCGAGCCCAACGAGGGCATCGTTAGTGTGCCTGATGCGCGTTTGAGCCGTATCACGCAGTACATCGTGCCGCAGAAAATTATCCCCGCTGCACTGAAGTTGGTCGATATTGCGGGCATCGTCAAAGGTGCTTCCGATGGGGAAGGGCTGGGTAACAAGTTTCTCAGTCACATCCGCCAAGTCGATGCGATCATGCAGGTCGTGCGGTGTTTCGAAGACCCCGACGTGATCCACGTCTCGGGAAACGTTGATCCAATCGCCGACATCGACACCATCGAGACCGAGTTGGTGCTGGCAGACATGCAGACGCTTGAAAACGCTCTGCCCCGAGCGGAGAAGAGCGCCCGTGGCGGTGACAAAGATGCCAAGCTGCGGGTTTCGGCGATTCAGAAATGCAATGCGCATCTCGAGAGCGAGCAGCCATTGCGAGCGCTCGAGCTACCCGAAGCCGAAGCGGCGGCGATCAGCAGTTACGGACTGATGACGGCGAAGCCAATTCTTTACGTCGCCAACGTCGACGAGAACGACTTGGCCGGCGAACACGAACTGGTGCAGAAGGTACGCGAGCACGCGAAAAAGTCAGGGGCGAGCGTGGCCTGCGTCTGTGCCAAACTCGAGGCGGAAATCGCTGAACTCGACGAAGCAGACCGAGCCGAAATGCTTGCCGACGTGGGGCTCGAGGAACCTTCGCTCAATGTGATCGCGCGACAAACGTACCGGACCCTCGGGCTGCAGAGCTATTTCACCGCCGGTGAAAAGGAAGTACGTGCCTGGCCATTCCGGATCGGATCAACAGCCCCGCAAGCGGCGAGCGTGATTCATACCGATTTCGAGCACAAGTTCATCCGTGCGGAAATCTACAGTCTCGCCGACCTCGAGGAATACAAAACGGAGAAGGAGATCCGGGCGGCTGGGAAACTTCGCGCCGAGGGCAAAGCTTACATCATGCAAGACGGTGACATCTGCCACTTCTTAATCGGCCCGTAACCCCGTGCCCTCGTAACCCCGTGCCCTCGTAACCCCGTGCCCTCGTAACCCCGTAACCCCGTGCCCCCGCAGCGACGCACTGATGAGGGTGGCACGGTTGATGATCCGGTAGCATTCCCCACCGTCTAGCGACGGCGGCATAGCTGCCTGTTGAGAGACGAACCCGATCCGTCAGCGAGGCCGTCCAGCTCGACCCTCGCTTGCGAGTCGGCTTGCTATTGGTGCGTGCGGATCGCGAATGGAACTCACTCAACAGCCTGTTTGACCATCAATATTTCGGCAAAATCCTGATCTTTGGGGCAAACGACCGTTGTCCAACTGGCCGGTATTCACTCAGACTATGTGCGATTGGCTACTCTCTCACTAACCGCCTCCCTTGAGGGATTCATGAACAAAATGTTAATACCCATTCTCTTTGCACTTGCTACGGCAGTTTTCTGGGGTTGTTACGGTCCGACAATCGGAAATGCCCAGTCGCCGCGCGTCGACGGTGTGCCGCTATGGTCACCGTTCAAGCCCTATGTGTTCATTGGCATTGCGTATCTGGTGATTGCGATTTGTGGCGGACTCGCCATGATGTCGGTCAAAGGCGATTCGTTCAGCTTCACCGGCGAGTACTTTCCAACGATGAAATGGGGATTTTTGGCGGGGATTCTCGGTGCGTTTGGTGCCCTGTGCTTGACCACCGCAATGATGACCAGTCGCGGCAACGCCTTGCTCGTCATGCCAATCGTCTTTGGTGGCGCGGTTTCAGTCAGCGCGATCGTGTCGATGCTCAGACTCCACGCCGAGACCACCGTCAGCCCACTGCTCTGGGTGGGCATGGCGTTGACCGTCGTGGGAATTGTGATTGTCGCAATGAATACACCGCACGGCCACGCACCTGCCAAGCCCGCTGCTGACTTGGCCGCGCCTGTTCAAGCCACCAGCGTCACCGAAACAATCGGCGCCGAACCAATCGAAGAGCCGACGACTTGAGTTCGACTGACAATCAACAGCCGGCCCAGAACAGTGGGATGCTGGAACGGGTTCGCGCGATCGACGCACAAATTGCCCACGTGTGGATGGTGCGAACCTTCCTTAAACACTGTGACGAAGCTGAAGATGATGACGATCTGCGTGAGATCGTCCGCGACCTATACGATTTCATCCTCGCGGTGGGACCAGTCGATGACTCCATCGATCCGGTCGCTTATTTAAAAATGGCCAAGAAGAAGATGCGACGGCTAGTGGGGGCAACGGCGCTCTATGAACAAATCCAGCCTGAAGTCAGCGGGCACACCAATTTTGTGATGGCCGCCCGATCCCTACGGTTAGCCGTCGATCGCATTTTTCAAATTGTGTCTTCGTGAGATTTCACGCCGAAATAATTTGCCTGTGACTCGACGCAGTTTACCCGCATCAAGTCACCACGTGTCAGCCACTTGAGTTAACATAGGAGTCACGCCGACGCGACGCTCGGCTCAGACGCGTCACGTATCCTTCCTTGGCAACCCGATATCCATGTTCCTGACATCTGCCTTGCTCGCCAATTTCTCCGCCGCTCCGTCACTGGGCCTGAACCTGCTGATTCACGGAGGGTTGCTGGCCCAGCGTGAAAAACCCGCTTCGATCTACCCAATCGTGATCACCGTGGGAGTTCTCATCGCGATTGCGATGTTCGCGGTCCTATTCTTTTTCATGGTCCAGTACGGCAAACTCTGGTTTCAGGCGTACATGTCCGACGCCGACGTGAAGCTGGTGAATCTGATTCGCATGCATTTCACAAAGGTCAATCCGAACGTGATCGTGCAGGCAAAGGTGATGGCGGCACAAGCGAAACTCAATACAAGCCGCGTCGATGGCGTTAGCACCCAACGTCTGGAAGCCCATTATTTGGCCGGCGGGAATGTCATGAATGTGATCCACGCCATCATCGCCGCCCACCGCGCCCAAATCCCCTTGGACTTCGATCAAGCCGCTGCGATCGATCTGGCCGGCCGCGATGTACTTGATGCAGTGCAAACGAGTGTTTATCCAAAGGTCATCGACTGTCCCGACCCTAAACGCAGCGGGAAAACGACTCTCAGTGCCATCACCAAAAACGGTATTGAATTGCGTGTGCGAGCGAGAGTCACCGTCCGCACCAATATCGAACAACTGATTGGCGGGGCGACCGAGGACACCATTATCGCCCGCGTCGGTGAAGCCATCATCAGTTCCATAGGATCGGCGACCTCCCATTTCGATGTCTTGGAAAATCCGGACATGATCACGCGCGTGGTGCTCTCGCGTGCCCTCGATGCACAAACGGCTTTTGAAATCGTTTCGATTGATATCGCGGATATTGACGTCGGCGAAAACATCGGAGCCCGGTTGCAGCGGGACCAAGCCGAAGCTGATACCCGAGTGGCGCGTGCCAAGGCCGAACGGCGGCGTGCCGAAGCAATCGCGCAAGAACAGCAGATGAAGGCACGCGTCTCCGAAAATCGTTCGCAGCTCGTGCTCGCCGAGGCCGATGTACCCAAAGCGATGGCCGAAGCCTTTACCGCCGGACGAATCGGGACGACGGATTCCAAGCTGCCGATGGACGGCTCCGCGTGAGTGGTGGAGGTCGAGCCGGAATGACGGGCTTTAAGCGACGCTCTTACCGCGTGGACTTTCTTGGTGGTGCTAACTTCCAGTTAGCGGGCATCGTTGACCAACCCACGCTCGCTGGGGAGAGTGGGGAACCATCGGCAGCGGTGTCTGGTCCCGTGGCCGTCTTCAGCCACTGTTTCACCTGCAACAAGGACCTCAAGGCAATCACACGAATCTCACGTCGCCTGGCCGAGTGCGGTATTGCGGTACTGCGCTTCGACATGACGGGGCTCGGCGGCAGCGAGGGCGACTTTTCCAATACGAACTTTTCCACCAACATGGCCGATCTGGCAGCAGCTGTGCGCTTTGCCACTGAGACGCTCGGACCGGTGACCGCGTTGATCGGGCACAGTTTCGGCGGCGCCGCATCGCTCGCGACGGCCGCGGGTATGCCGTTCAACGACGACGCTGAACTGAGCACTGAACTTCGCAAACGGCTCGCCGCCGTGATCAGCATCGCCGCCCCGAGCGACACGCAACATCTTGCTGATTTGCTCCTACGCATGAATCCCGAAATACAGAGCAATGGTCGCGGCGATGTAACTATCGGCGGACTGACTTGGTCGATTCGCCGTGAGATGCTGGATGACTTTCGCAGTCATCGACTCGCCGATTATCTGAATCGGATTCGCAGCCGGGTGTTGGCATTTCACTCACCTGTCGACCAAACACTGGGGTACGATCACGCCCTGCGAATCGCTAGTTTGATCGAAGATGAGCAGGGATTGCCGCGATGTAGTCTGCTCACCCTCAGTGACGCCGACCACTTGCTAGTCAACAACCCAGCGGATGCTCAATACGTTGCCGATATGAGTGCCGCCTTCCTGCGGCGATACGCGTCGGCGTGATTGGAAAACAGCAAAACACGCCTCGTGTGAGGCGAGTATACGGAGCTCGTTTCCAGGGGTGACTCGGATTGAATTCTCTCTAACCTGCTCTGTGAGGTGCGACGGTGGGCGATACGATGGACAGCGAAAACGAACCCACGGAAATGCAATTCCAAGCTTCCAGGGAGCTGCGGCCGACCTGGAAGAGGCAATTACCAAGGCTCGCGATTCTGTTAGCGGTAAGCTATGCGGCGATCTGCATTGCACTGGTTTGCATGGAGACACGACTGGTTTTCCCAGGTGCCTACATGGAACACCGTGGGCCGGGCGAGGTCACTCGTTTTAATTCTGCGCATCCCATCGATGGCGAAGTTACCTCGTTGGCATACCACGCCGAAGACGGAGCGAAGTTGCTCGGCAGGATAGCGGCTCGCCAGCATCCCGACCGTGTGATTTTATTTCTGCACGGCAACGGAATCCGGGCGGCTGACTTGGATCCTTGGACGCGACGTTTATCCGACACTGCCAATGCCACAGTGCTAACGGCGGAGTATCGAGGGTTTCAACAGAAAGGGTTCACGCCCACCGAAGCGAGCACAATTGCCGATGCGGTTTCAGCCATCGACGCGTTATCCAATGTGACCGGCGTCACTGCCGCGAACATCACCATCTATGGCCGGTCGATCGGGGGCGGTATCGCAGCAGGGTTGGTTGCCGCGATGCAGGAGCGGGGCGATCCGCCGAAGTCGTTGATCCTCGATCGTACCTTTGACAGTGCCATGCAAGTTGGCGCCGATCGGTACTTCTGGCTCCCAGTTCGCTGGCTGATTCGCAATCCATACGACAGTAGTGAGCGACTACGGAACTTTCGCGGCAACGTGGTCTCATCGCACGGCCCACCCGACCAGATTGTGCCCATGAAGAACGGCCGCGCCCTGTTCGACTCGCTTACCACCGCACATAAGACATGGATCGAAGTTCCCGATTTATCTCACAACGATCGCATGTCCGATGAAACACTTCGACAGGAATTCGAAGCACTCCGCACCTTGGAAGAACAGAGTTCGGACGTGCAGGCATTGGGACCTTCGGCAAACCGCCCAGTCCCGAATGAACCAGTCCCGAATGAACCCGTCCCTGAATGAACTCGTCGTTAAATGAATTTTCTGGGGATCGAGCGGTCAGGATTTGTCGCCTGGACTTCAGCAAGAGCGACCAAATACAGTGCTTCTCCGAGGCTCGAAGCACCCACAGAAGAATCACTCAGTCCTTAACGATTTGCAACTTTTCCATGCATGATCTCACCGCGTCAAGCACTGCGTCTTTGACTTGCTCTGCCTCCATTGCGTCGGTCTGAATCACGACGGCATCGCTTGCCGCCCGAAGCCGACCGACTGGTCGCATACGGTCTTCAAGATCCCGTTGGTTCTGTGCCACCAATACCTCGTTCAACGTCACCTCGCGTCCGGCCGCCTGTAATTGCAATTGTCGTCTACGAGCCCGCTCCTGTGGCGACGCAGTTAGGAACACCTTGCACTGGGCATCTGGGAACACCTCAGTGCCCTGATCTCGTCCCTCGGTAACGAGATCGCGACCTTCGGCGATACGGCGCTGTTGTCGCGTTAGGCAGCCGCGAATTTCGGGCGGATCAGCAACGTGGCGTATGTTTGCGGTGACCTGAGGTGTACGAATCGCTATTGAGATGTCTTCGCCGTCAAGATCGATCCGGTCATCGTGCCACGCCAGGCGAGCGTGCTCAGCGTAATCTACCAATTTAACCACGTCCGAGAGCTCAATCCCTGCTTGCATTGCCCCCCATGTAATCGCACGATACATCGCACCGGTATCAAGAAATGCAAATCCAAGTTCCTTGGCAACGTCCCTCGCAATGCTGCTCTTCCCGGCGCCTGCCGGTCCGTCGATCGTGACAATCATTCCCATGCGTTACTTTCCTTGGCGTCAATCTGCTATCGATAAGTGGTTGAGTTAGGATTTGTCGTCCGCAGAGGTTTCTGCTGAATGGATCGTGTCGGTTTGCTGGAGCCGCGCACGCAGACTCGCCAGAGACTGCTCGATCGTAATCTCGAGCGATTGATCGGATTCCGCCGGCTCGCGAGTCTCCGCACCATAACGCAGCCGGTAGAACAGCCTCGTCAGGACAGATGCAGGACTGCGCAGCTGCTCATCGGGCAGACTCGCCGTCAACTCAGCCGGTGTCTGACCGGCCGAGCGAGCATACCCCACTCGCTCAAGCAATTCGAGGGCTTCGGAGTAAAAGGCGATGCTGGGCCGCGCCACATGCACCACTTGCTCTGCCCGCGTGCGGCGAAACGCATTTGGAAACTGGCGTCGTAAGAACAAAATGGCGAATCCGCATAGCACGGTCGCCGCGACCGCCGCCAGCGTGTAGCTCGCTCTCTTTTCTACCGGCCACTGAATGTCGTCCGAATTAATTCGCAACGCTAAACGCTTAACGCGCTCAATCCAGGTACGATAGGACGTCGACATTGATCCCATTCCAGGTGTGGTCTGGAATGTCGATCCTTGACGTTCGGGATCCATTTCGACCACATAGTCGCTCCAGAAGTTACGCGCCAGCTCTGCAATCTTGCGACCACCTCCGATCGGATTGCTTTCCGTGTCCGGAATACCGCCGCCTCCGGGCGTCGGATCCAGCCGCAACCAGTATCGCAGGGATTCCGGTTGACCGTAAACATGTTGGGAGAGGGGAATATCGTCGCGGTCGATCAGCGCCTCCACCCAAGCGTGTGCATGACTTTGGCGAACGACGAAGTACTGGCCGAGGCTATTGAATTCATCGCAGTGATAGCCCACCACAATTCGTGAGGGAATGCCTTGACTGCGTAACATCATTGCGAGGGCCGAGGCGAAGTACTGGCAGTGACCGCGGCGGTCAACGCTTAGGAACTGTTCCAGCGGATCCATGCCCTTGACGAGGGCGTTGTTGAGATTCAGGGTATAGTTGTAGCGTTCACTCTGGGATAGATGCTCCTCCAGCCGGGTTGCCACTTCGTAAGCATTCCGCTTCCCCGGCAACATGGTGCTGACCAATTCGTCAGCAAGCAACTTGGCTGTCGGGATCTCCTCAGCTGGGAAACTCAGTAACTCATTGAGATACTGACGTTGCGCCGGCGTGAAACGCTGCTTCTTAGCAGACTCCTGATTAATGACTGATGAAACATCGATTCCCCAATCGGTCATCCACTCCAATTGACCGCGGTTGGTATCGTTGGCAGGTGCGAGCGATAAATCGTGGATCCAGTGAGTCTGAATCCCATTTCGGAAACCGAGCGTGCCAAACTGATATTCGAGACGTTCGTACCTCACCGCAGCGCGAGTGCCCCTCATCGAATTACGACTGAGGGTCCATTGGAACGGATGTTGGACAATCGCGCCGCTGCCGATAATGCGATGGTACGGTGCAAGTGCGAACAGCGCCGCATCCCGCATTGACTCACAGCGAATCTCGGCATGAACTCGATCGTAAAAGTTGAGGTCACTCTCGCGGACGGGCACGAATCGTGGCGGCAGAGCGGCCGGTTTGCCCTCAAATCTGCTGGAAACGTTGCGCCAAGTTCCCCCACCTTTTTCCGCTGGCTTCCCGGCAGCATATCGCTCGAGGACGCGACCACGCAGGTAGATCCCGCCCGTCACTGAATACGGCTTGTTTCTAGCGGGATCCTTCAGTTGCACACGCAGCGCACGATCATGACTCTGCTGCATGCTCCCAATTTGCCGCAAGCTTACCGAATCACTGAACCCCACCATGGCACTCGCAGCGATCCCGCGCTGCGCGTCGACCCGCCTCGGCAATGCAAAGAAAATCACCGCAGCAATCGCAGTAACGGCTGGTAGCAGCAAGCACAGGCTAGTCCAAGATACTCGGTTGGAAACGCGAGAAAACGATCCCAGCGCCGCTCGATTGTTGTAGCTCTGTATGCCCTGAACCGGCTTGCCTGCCGGGTCACGTCCCATCTGTGCGGCCCGTGCCACCGTTTCATCAGCCGACAAGAGCGTCAGTGCAACCCCTGCCGCGATTGTCAACGGAAAAAACCATACTGCATAACTGAAGGCGTCGTTAAATACTGCCGCGACAATACAATTGAGTAACGCAAAGGTGAGTAGCTGCTCAAAGAGCCGGTGATTTTTTTCCTGTAACATCAGGATCGCTTGGGCGACCGCTAGTAACTGCGCGACCGCCACCATCTTCGGAGCCAGTACATAGGAGTCCTGAGCAAAGTCAACGATACAAACCACCGCCGTTAAGCCCATCGCCCCATAAGCCACGATGGCGGGCAACGCGAATAGCTTCATCCAGTCGACAAAGACAAAACCAATGATCGCAAAGGCGACCACTATGAGCGAGAGCGGACCGGTGTCAGCGCCCGTGCCCAGCAGCATGCCCCCCAAGCCCGTTACAAACGCGAATGCAAATTGCGTGCGTAGACGAAGCCGAGAATCCGCGTGCATCCCAGTGGCGGGCGTTACGCTGGGTTGCGTCCCCGCGTCGCTCTCGGAAGGAAGCATGGGGTCATCGATTGAACTCATCAAGTCTCCTCCATCCCAAACCAATCGTGTCGGCCGCTGTCGGTAACGTCCACCCAGCTAATTTGGCTGCGGGTTTTCCACTGCCGCAGAGCCGTTGCCGTCGTCGCGTCAGTCGCAATGGCATCCGCTTGAGAACGAGGGCTGATCACAACGAGATCAGGTAACCGTCCCGCAGTCTCAGCGGCTTGTGTGAGCGCCGCGCCAACTGCGACACTTGTACTTGGGACGACATGTGCCAGCGATTGTAGCATACGTTTTCGGCCCAGCACTGACGGCCCTCCAACGACGACGTCTAATCCGCTACCCGCCACGACCAGCAGCACCTGATTTTCACCTCCCTGAGTTAACTCCATGGCGATACTCGCTGCCAAACTGATCGCAGTCTCGATGGCGTCGTCGATCAATAGCGGATCGCTGCCTGACGCATAGGGACTACCGGTGATTGGCCGATCCGACCAAACATCGACTAATAGGCACAGGTCAAATCGTTGTTGTTGCTCGAACTGTCGGACAGCCGGTTCGTTCAGACGGGCTGTCGTACGCCAATGAATATGCTTGGGGCTGTCGCCATGGCGGTACTCTCGCAGTCCAAAAAACTCATCATCTGCATGCCCATGCCGATGTGCTGCCGCCGACAGGCTGCCCACCTGGCTTGGCAAAATCCGTTGCCATGATCGCCGCAATCGGAGTAAACGGGGATAGACGTCGACGAAGTCTGGCGGCCCATCGAATTCGCGTGACGCCGTTGAGAGGGCGAATGGGGCGGTGCTCGAAACCCGCCAACAATTCAATTCGTACCTGCCACGGTAAGCCACCGTCACGTCGAAATATGCGCTCGTTGTTTGCCCGGGCATCAGCAACCCTGCACCAGTCATGGTGTGCTGCAACTGGCCCACAGCCGCACTTGTCGGACGCCCACCACCAGACATTAACGACGTTCGCTGCAAGGTATCCTCCAATCGAATTAGCCACAGGGGCATGAGCCGATGTGAGTTGTGCAACTGATACCGAATTCGCATTGGCTTGCCCACGAACCCCTCTGCTGGCATCCGGCGATGGATCCGCAGCGCGTCGATCATCGCAAGGCTGACACGCCACTGTGCAAACAGCCCGCCCAAAGTAACGGCAGCAACGACCACCAGCAGGTTGAGACCCTTCAGCGATCCGCCCAGAATGCCGAACACGCCGATCAGCATCACCTGGATTCCCAGACGCGTCAAACGGTGGCGAGTGCTGCGTCGATCCATCATGTTGGCTACACCGGAACGGGAATCGATTCAATCAAATCCGCTAACTGCTGCTCGACGACCGAACGACTGCCACCTTGAAATACACCGTCGGGCAATACACGGTGAGCCAAAGTGGGGACGGCGAGCTGCTTGAGATCATCAGGCACGACGTAGTCACGTCCCCGCAGCACCGCCATCGCCTGGCAACCTCGATAGAAACTCAGCAGTCCACGCGTGCTGACGCCTACTTGAAATCCTTCATGGCGACGCGTTGCCTCCACGATGTCAAGAAGATACCCGGTCAACGTTTCGTCGAAACGGACCTGCCCGACAGCGGACTGAGCCGCAAGAATGTCGTCCGCGGACAACACACTTTGAAGTCGATCGACTGGTTCTCCGGACTGGTGAGTTTGCAAGACTTTCCGCTCCATCTCCCGCGCCGGATATCCGATCGACGTCCGCAGTAGGAAACGATCCAACTGGCTTTCCGGAAGTGTGTACGTGCCTTGGTATTCAAACGGGTTTTGCGTCGCAATGACAATAAACGGTTTGGGCAACGGGTGGGTGACCCCGTCCACGCTGACCTGCCCCTCACTCATTGCTTCGAGCAACGCAGACTGAGTCCGTGGAGGGGCCCGATTGATCTCATCAGCTAAAACAACGTTCGCGAAGATCGGCCCCGGTGAAAATGCGAAATCAACGGTCGCCGAACGATAGATCATGCTGCCCGTGATGTCGCTCGGCAGCAAATCGGGTGTGAACTGCAACCGTGTGAATTTGGCATCCAGACTGCTCGCCAACGCCTTCGCAGCGAGTGTCTTGCCCACACCCGGCACATCTTCCAGAAGCACGTGCTCGCCAGCCATGGTGGCCACAATCAGCAAATCAATCAGCTCATCTTTGCCTAGAACAACTTTCGCAATGTTGTCGCGGAGCAGTTTGCAAGTCTCGAATGCACTGCGTGGAGCCATGAATACGATCGAATTGAGAGGCGAAGAGATCCGGCCATGCACAGCCAGCGGAATATGACTGTACACATGCTAGTGTGTTCGCCTGCCGTTATCCATCGGTCTGATGCCGACGGCCTGTCGTCTCCGCATTTCCCAGCTCTGCAGATGGTCAGGGCGCAACCATCGTTTCTCTTAGCAAATTGCCGGTCGGCCAGATGGTCAACCGGGGCGTACAGCGTGAGAAACAGAGCCGACTTCGTGCTGAGTGCTGAACAAGCAGCCTACACAGTTCCATTGGGCGGCGATTCGGCGCCGAACCACCAAAACAGAAACCCTAAAACCGCCATCGCAATAATGAGGACCACCAAATACGAGAGCGTTACAACGGAAAATGCAGCACCAGGAACTTTCTTATCAATTGGTTGCTCGTCGTCCACAATGGCTTCTTTCAATTCTTCCGTTGTGGTCTTGTCTTCGCTTGTTGAAGTTGTCATCAAACGCCACCTCCTCAGCGGCCAATTTTTCAAATAGGGAATAGCAGCACGTCTCTTGAAGGTGAGACCGCAAGTAACGCGCCAAACTCGCCCGTACCCTCGATTCCCACGAGCTGCCGCCGGCCAGGGGAGCGAAGGTCGCAATCCCAACGGGCCCGGAATCCGGTCACCATCTCAAGCACCCGAATCAGCGAGTGACCTTACAGCAGCACTCTGAGACGATTACGAGCAAGTCTCGATGGTGTCGCTCCAAACGATCTATGCGATCCCAAGGGAAGCAGGCGCACACATTGGGAACGCCACCGCGATTTTGCGAGCCATCAATTGACACTGGATCGCGGCTAGTCGGATGCTCCCTCGTGATTGCTGCGTTCGTAAAAAACGGCCAAGCTCCGTATTTGCTTGTCACTCAGCTTATTTGCGATCGGGTGCATGAGAGACGCGTTGTTGCTTCCACCGCGATGTTGCTTGGAAAACAGTTTGAGCTGTTCGCGGAGATACCAAGCAGGCTGACCGGCCAGTGTGGGATATTCCGCGTCGCGAGCCATCCCTCCTGGACCGTGACAATCCACGCAGGAGGGAATCTTGTCAGCGGCATCGCCATTTTCTGCCAGCTCCTTCCCCAATTGAAACTCGCGTTCACTCACTTCAGCAGTCGTCGCATTTTTCGCAACCTCTTGACCGGCGAAGTACGCCGCCAGCTGGTCAATCTCTGAATCCGTCAGACGATGCGCAATTGGCATCATCACTCCGCTAATCCGTTTGCCTGCTCGATACGCTATCAAGGCGTTCCGCAGATAGGTTTCGCTCTGACCGGCAAGGATCGGCACCCGTCGCTCCACGCCTTTGGAGCCATCGACAGCGTGGCAGACAGCGCAGTGCTTGCGCACCAGAGAAACGATCTTCGGCGAGTCTGAATCTTCCTCCGCAGTTCGGCCGAGAAGCTCTTGGTAGGTCGCGTTATCCAACGATGGCAGTTCATGCAGAAAGGCAACAACGGGCCAAATGTCGTCGTCTCTTTTTTGCGTCGGCCACGCTGGCATGCCCGCGAACTTAATGCCATGTTTGAGCGTGTAAAACAGCTCTTGTGAACTCATCTCGCCGACGGAACTCGACAATATTGGTGGCGTCGGTGTCATACCTTTTGCGACCGGCGGTTGGTCTTCGCCGGGTTGGCCGTGACAGAATACGCAGTTCGATTCATAAGTCGCCGCGCCCAGTGGGATCATGCCGGGTTCATCTAGAGGCGGCACCTCGATGCCCCTACTATAAAACGCCACCGAACGGTCACTTGCGTAGTCGAGGATCCACCGTGTCACCGCCCAGTGACCGCTGCTGGCATTTACTGGAAACACACCGCTGACCAGGACGATCAACCCGATCAGTCCGAGAATCGCTGCGAGAATACCAAGCTCTATCAGTCGCCTTTTCATGATTCTGCCTGTGTATTGGATGCAGACGCCACCATCGTCTGCGAGGACACTGGGATCCGATATGATCTTCGGCAATTTCTGTGGCGAGTTTGACTGCTACGCACGAGATCCGTGGTCAACCACAGCCCTCCTGCTAAGAATGCGGCGCCACCGACCACCAGCATGACTGCACCACCGAGATATTGGTCCGTCAACGGATCGAGTTTGCCGCTACTGTGATGGTGTGAATACAGTAGACGTGGGGACATCGTGAGCAATGCACCAAGCAACGTCATATGCATCGACGTCAACAGCAATCCAATCACGCCTGCAGCGCTGCGTTCGCGTGACCGGGGAGAGTCGCCACCAAACGCTGATAACCAAACCCAAACACCCGCCGCTAGAAACATGCTCTGTTCGAGCACGAACCCAAGGAATTCGAAACGGGCAAAGTGATGCAGTCCCGGGGAATGCCATGCCCATACAATTAATAACTCGCCCACCGACGCGGGCACAGGTGCAAACAAGGTAGGTACTCGCTTCACAGGATCAAACCGTCGACCCGCCACGCCGATCGATAGCAGCGGCGCGGCCACCGCAACTACTGCCATGTGCAACGTCATGTGTGCGGCAAACGATGTGCGTGCCAAGTGAGGCAGCGGCCCCAACCAAGCAGCCCCGAGTACCAACCAACCGAGATTCCAAAAAAACGGTTTCATCAATCACAGCTCCTCACGATTACCATCGCCAGCGCTGTGAAGAATGTCGCGACCAGACTGAGGAGGGAAAGCAGGAATGCCGTGAATCCAATGAAATGCGTCCGGTCCGATGGATCATCAGAATCGTAGGACGGCGACTGATCACGTCGACGATAGCTGCGCAGACTCCAGCCCGCGATAACGCTAATCGCTACCACAGCTACCGTTGTGTACCCACCGACCAAACCCAACAGCCATCCGCTATCGGAATTTGATCCGACCTTCTCGCACCAAATTGCCGCGGTCACGTAGCAGGCTAAAAAATGGATCGCCCAGATCGAAGGGGACAGCACGATCCACCATAGGTGTTCTTGGATTTGCTGCGGTTGCGATTCGTCGTGCCGCTCACTCGGATCGTGCATCACGCTACCTTTGGGAACAGAGCAATGATCAATCCAGTCATGACGACGCTGAGCACCAAAAAGTGCCAGAACAAGGTCACGTTCACGATATCTGCGTCGTGAACAGAATTCATTCTTCCCGCCCACCGTCGGACTGCACAATAAATCAACATCACGACACCGACCACCAAGTGGATAACCGTCCATAGGACCAGAACACACACCGAGGCTGAATAGACATGATGTGTGGGGTCCATACCGAATGTGTAGGGCCCCCAGGCTAGCGCCACCGCGCTAGCGATTCCAGCTGAACCAGCCATGCAAATCATGGAATAGAAACCGACGGTATGGCCGACTCGATTCCAGCGCCGCGCCCATATCACCGCTACCCAGGCCAACAAGCCCAAGCCCACTGACGCGAGTGGCCACATCGTTCCCGGACCGATAACCTCACGTCCATCAAATTCCGCTGGCGGAAACTGTTCATGTACTGTCCAGTAGAAAAAGTATCCAAACACCAGCGACACGAATGCGGTCATATCGCCCAGCATCGTGATGAACATGGCCCACCAGCCGACTGCACTTGGCCCGGATACGTAGATCGGCAAGGTCAACCCGAGCCCCACCTCTTTCGTATCTTTCTCTGGGATGACAGCCGTTCCCGTCCATAGCCAGAATACGATCGCGATGAACGACAACGCTCCGCTCACACCCGCCGCAGCCCACCAGTGATAAGTCGAAAAGATAAATATTCCGCCGGTGAACAAGGCAGCGAACATAGGCAAGAATGTTGGCCCGGGAACACGCAGACACTGCATCGGCTCCGCATCGACCGTGCTGGTCACCATGGTTTCTCGTAGACCCTCTTCTGCATCGGGAAGATAAAACTTGCCCGCGTCGATATCTGCCAACAAATTCGGCTGGTCCCACAGCGGATACCGCGTCGATATGATCGGGATGCTACGAATCCCCCACGGCTTGTCTGGCACCTGGCCGCTCCACTCCAACGTGCCCGCATTCCATAGATTGCGTGCCACAAACGGCTGGTTGCCCTTGGGACGCAGCACATCCCAGAGCAGCACCACGAACCCGAGTCCCAGTACAAACGCCCCCACGGACGAGATCATGTTAGGGATTTCAAAACCCATGCCGCCAGGATACGTGTAAACGCGCCGTGGCATTCCGATCAATCCCGTCAGGTGCATTGGAAAAAATGCCACATTGAATCCCACCAATGTCAGCCAAAAGGTGATAGTCCCTAATCGTTCCGAAAGCTGCTTTCCGGTCACGAAGGGATAGTAGTAATAGATACCGGCAATGATTGGGAAAATCGTGCCGCCAACGAGCACGTAATGCAGATGCCCGACGATGAAATAGGTGTCATGGGCTTGATAGTCGAATGGCGCGATCGCAACCATCACACCTGTCAGTCCACCGATGATGAATGTTGCTAAACCGGCCAATACAAACAGCAGGCACACGCTCTTAGTCACGCGCCCAATCAGCAAGGTGGCAATGAAGCAGAAAATCTGCACTCCCGTCGGGATCGCGACGGCTTCCGAAGCTGCTGAAAAAATTCCGATCGTGATGCCCGGTAGTCCCGTCGTGAACATGTGGTGAACCCACAGTCCAAAACTCAAAAACCCCGTTCCTACTGCCGCCAGAACAATCCATCCGTAACCCGCCATCGGAGTGCGTGCGAACGTGGGTACGATCATCGCGACCAGCGCAATCGATGGCAGAAACACGATATACACTTCGGGGTGGCCAAAGATCCAAAACAGATGCTGCCACAGCAGTGGATCGCCGCCGCGAGCGGCATCAAAGAATGGCCAGTCAAATGCTCGTTCGAGTTCCATCAACAAGTCGCCTGCAATGAGCGGCGGGAACGCAAACAGGATCATCACGGCGACCACGAGGATGTACCAGGCGTACAGCGGGATCAGGTTAAGCCGCATTCCCGGTGGACGACACTTTAAGACACCCACGATCAGCTCAACTGCCGCAGCGATCGAGGCGATCTCAATGAACGACAACCCCAGCAGCCAGATGTCGGGCCCAACGTCGGTTTGATACTCAGTCGTCATTGGCGGGTACATGAACCAGCCGCCGCGTGGTCCTACGCCGAAGAACAGCGACCCACACACGAAAATGCCGCCGATCAAGAAACACCAATATCCGTATGCCGAGAGCCGCGGGAACGGTAGATCACGCGCCCCCATCATTTCAGGCAGCAGCATGATCGAGATCGCTTCCAAAATCGGTACCGCAAACAAAAACATCATCACGCTGCCGTGCATCGTGAAGATTTGGTTGTACTGCTCGGCCGTGAGCCAATCGTTGTCTGGTACGGCTAACTGAATCCGCATGATTAGCGCCAACACGCCGCCGAACAAAAAGAAGGCGAACGCAGTCAGCGTGTACCATAGCCCCACTTCCGAGTTGTTAACGGCGGACCAATACCGCCAACCCTTGGGGGTCTCCCAGGCTTTGAGTAGCCGTTGTTCGCTGTTATCCATGGCACCGTTCCACGAATTGCCACAGAATCGTATGGACGACCGTATTGGTGCGTGATTTCACTGCCTGAAGCCGTGATCGAGCGGCCAGTTGCTCGCAGGAGCGCCTCATCGCGAACTCCCGAGGTAGTCAATCAATGCGTCAAGTTCGTCTGCCGGAATGCCAACGAAAGCAGGCATCTCTACGCCTGGCTTGACGGCATGTGTGTGGGTGATCCAGCGTCGGAGGTTCTCCGGCGTATTCGCCATGACCGCCGCACCGATCGTTCGCCTGCTGCCAAAGTGTGTCAAGTCCGGCCCCACCACGCCATCCAGATTCGTGCCGCGAACGGCATGACACGCGCCGCAACCACGCTTTTCGAACACCACTCGGCCCGCGGTCCCGGCGTCGCCGTCGGGCTTGCGTAGCTCATCCAACCAAGCGTCAAAGTCTTCTCGGGACTCAACGACGACATCGAACGACATCATGGCATGGGCCGCGCCGCAAAACTCAGCGCAAGCACCGCGATAAACGCCCGCCTTGGTCGGATGAAGCTTCAGTCGGGTATTCCGACCGGGAATCATGTCTGTCTTGCCGCCCAGCGATGGAATCCAAAATGAGTGAATGACGTCTTCGCTGGAAAGTTTAAATTCGACCTCTTCATTGACCGGCAAATGAATCTCATTTGCCGTTTCGACCGTGGTACCATCCGCCAGACGATATTGGATCCGCCACCACCACCGCACCCCCGACACCTCAATGACCTGACTGTTCACAGCCGCGGGCCGTTGAAGATCTGGCAACATCGCCAATCCGTAGGTCAACAACACAGTCAGCACGACCGTTGGGAAGACTGCTCCACCGCCGATCACCAGCACCCGCGTCTTTTTGGCGTCATGCTCTTCCACACGATAAATAGCGTACACAGCCAATCCAACAACGATCGCCCAGATCACCACACCACCCAATGCCATCACGTAAAACAAATCCGCAATCTGTGCCGCTCCCTCGCCGGCTGGCAGCAACGCGGATTGGGATGGCGAATCGATCATGCAGTTGGTCGCAAGGGGGACGGTTCTCGTTGTGTGCGGCGACGCCAAGACTCGGGGTCAGCGACACGTCCGCACACACTCCGGGTGCAGTTGCGTGTCGTCCCGCTAATCACTCCGCTCTTCGCTGCCCGACGGCCTCTCCTTAGCAACCTCCATGCCAACGGCGTGCGACGAATACTGCCGGACCAGTCTCAATAACCACCAGGCGAACAGCCCCACGACAACGGCAGTGCTGGCCCAACCCAGGGGCCCAGATAGGTCACCGTAATTGTCGCCGAGCCACCAACCGAGACCCGCCAGTAGAGCAGTCCAGAGCACCGTTCCAATGGCAGTGAATATTAAAAAAGGAACGAGCGGCATCTCCGAGAACCCGGCCGGGATGCTGATGAGGGTGCGAACCCCGGGAATCATCCGACAAACCAGCACAGCTGCCGAACCATATCTCTCAAACCACTCATCCATGCGATCGAGATCTCGCGGCGTGATCGTTAACCAAGCACCGTGACCGTCAATCCACCGGGACAGACGCTCCTTGCCGACCCATTTGGCGAGGTAATACCAGAACATTGCACCGACCAAAGAGCCTGCGCTCCCAGCGACAACGACCAAGGTGAAAGAGGCGTCGCCGCGACTAACCGAGTATCCCGCCCAGGGCATAACCACTTCGGAAGGAATCGGCGGGAACACGTTCTCGATCAACATCAACGCGCCAACGCCGATCGATCCAAACTGCTCCAGAAAACTCGTGATCCAATCGTCCATGGCTAATAAAGTGAAGTTGAGACGCAATCTGCGAGAGCAGCCGCACACACCCAGTCGCAATCAACGCGTGCAATGAAATGGCAACGGGCTGCGCACCTACTCAGGTGTTCTGTTGCAGCCGTTCCAGCCCTGGTCTTCTCGATGCCATGATATAGACCGCGTGCAACATGCCGGGTATGAAACCCAGTAACGTCAATACGCAATTGATCCAAAACTGCTTGCCTGCTCCGAGCTGGATGTATACCGCCGCGGGTGGCACAATGAACGCGAATAGCACTCGAATGAAATCCATCGGTAATCTCCTGCTGGGTGTTCGGTTGCCCTAGGGACTGGTAATCCCAGAGACTGGTAATCACCGAAGTGGAAGCAATAAGGATGCCAATCCACTCAACTCGGTTGGGGACGCCTACTCGGTCTCATTCAACTTTTCAATCCAACTTCGAAGCACGTCGATTGCCCGCTCACTGACCTGATTGGTAGCCAAGGGTGGCATCTGACGCACTCCGCGATGGCCTGCACGAAGCACAAGCTCGGACAGATAGGGCTGACCGGGCACAATCAAACGTCCATCCGGTGGTGACATTTGGCCTTGTTTCGGCTTGGCCCCGAGCAAGTGCGTCTCGGGTAGCGGCGTGTCAGCACGCAAGTCAATTTGCCCTGGACCGATTCCGTCGGGTCGGTGACACATTGCACAATTGACTTCCAGCCAAGCTCTCGCCAATCGAGAAACATCTTCCGGCAATGGCTTTTGTGCACTCCGGCCGTGGCCCCCGCGATTGAAATTGCCCTCGCCCCAATCGGGGAATTCCTGGCTCTGGGGAACTTCCGCCGCTGCTACCGATTCCGTAAAGATATTCAGACGGTCGAGCATCGCAATCTGATCCACGCGAGTGCCGTAGTAGGTCATCTCACGATTCAACTGGCGTGTATTGAGCCCCAACGCAAATCCAGCCTGCTCCGTGTGACAGGCGAAACACTCACTGCGACTGGGAACGTAATAAGGCTGTGTGATCGCTCCTTCGCTGGTACGAATCTCCAGCGGTAAGACTCGGGAACCATCCAGCAGATGTGCTTCACTGCAGTCGTCATTATAGACGTATGTGTAGGCCTGCCATCCGGCGGGCGAATGCACCATTAACCGCGTCTCTAGCCTGCGTGATTCTGCGTGGGATTCGCGATCCAGCTCCATCCAAAACGTCTTGATTAGCACTGTGCCAATTGGAAATCCCCACTCCTCTTCAGAATCGTATGTCACACTCGCCGGCTCGGGCAGCGCCATGTAGCGGTCCTTCAGAGAGTGATCAGACCAAAACGGAACATTCACTTCATACGGAATGACACCTCGGGCCACTCGATGGTCCGCGACCGAATCAAACAGCCCGGTATCCGATAGCTTTCTGGGAAAGGCTTGGGCAATCTGTTTCAAGTCGACACCCTTGTGACGCAACTGGTAGATGCCATCGGAAGCACATAGGTAAAGTTCGTGTTGGGCGTCCTGGCCAAACGCCGCGATCTGCAACTTGGTGTCAGCCACCTGTTGAGGGACGGGTCCACCAATCTGATCACCGTCTCGTGGCATCGCGGGTAGTACCCACACCTTTCCACTCAGGTAGTCGCCATAGAAATAATGTCCGGAAAAGTCGCTGAGCTGGCTGCCTCGATAAACATGGCCTCCGGTAATCGATTGGCCTTCATGCCGAAAGTATTCGGCGACCGGCGCAATCAGATCAGGATCTCGATCGGCAGAGTTGTTGTTGAAATCGTGGAACCCTTCACGGAGGTTCCAACCATAGTTGCCACCACGCTGGACCCGATCCACTTCTTCAAAGCGGTTTTGGCCAACATCCGCGGTCCACAGTTGACCACTCTGGTGATCGAACGAAATCCGCCAATTGTTCCGAAAGCCATACGCCCAGATCTCACCGCGCGCGCCTGCTCGATCAACGAAAGGATTATCATCCGGAATCGCATAGGGTATCCCGCTACTCTGACGGTCGACATCGATGCGAAGAATCGAACCTAACAAGGTACTCAAGTTCTGGCCGTTGACATGGGGGTCATCCGCGAGGCCTCCGTCACCCAGCCCGATGTAGAGATAGCCATCGGGGCCGAAGCGAAGACTGCCCCCGTTGTGATTGCGATAGGGCTGCGGAATCTCCAGCAAACGCTGCTCGGAATCTCGATCAACCCGATTCGGATTCTCTGGTGACACTCGAAAGCGAGATACTATCGATGTGGGAGGATCAATCGAATAATAGACAAAGAGCTCACCGTTCTCCGCATAGTTCGGATGGAACGCGAGACCCAACAGGCCCTCTTCATTGCCAATTCGAGAAACAACGTCGGTCAGGTCGAGAAATGTCTCGTCATGATCCACGTCAGGGCGATTATCGAAGCATCGGATCACGCCGCGCTGCTCGACCACGAAAACTCGGTTCGATCCATCCGGTGCAAACGTCAGTTCGACAGGCCGCTCGAACTCCAACTGCGCAAAAACTCGCACCGCTTCAAGAGGCAGTGGCTTGGGAGATCCCATTACACGCGAAGTGTCGACTGCGATGAACTGGTCTGGGATCGAATGCTGGCGTGGCGACATAGGCATCTCGGCAACAGTGACCGTCCGAGGCAGTGGCGCGAACGCGCTCACGACCCCAACAAACATAGCTACTAGGTGAATTCGCACCGGGGGGCTCCACAAAAGGTTGGCAGACGCAATGCCGCACTTCGTAGGATGACCTCCGCCGAAATGCTCAATCGCTCGAGCCAGAAGGCTTATGCATGTTCTGTGCCAGCCCAAAGGAAGGCGTGAGGAGCCTCATCGAGGCAGAAAGCGGAGGACGAATCCTGTTCGCGGTAGACAATCAGGTACAGGCCCCGCCGATCGGATCGCAACCGGGATGGCTACTAATCCTGCTTGCTGAATCGTCGCTGCAGGTTGAAACAATCTCTGATTGACGTTGCGGGAGGGCAACATGCCGCAACCCTCCCTCACATGATTCGATCGAACAAATAGCTCCAAGATGGTCGGCTACACGGCCCCGTGGAGACCAGGTGTCTGCCGCGAGCGCAAACAAGTTCTCGTCCGTCCACCGTCTCTTGCCGGCCCGAGCGGAGGCTTCTGGGCATGCCCTACCTGTGCCATTGATCTAGCGTTGATGGCCGCGGGTGGTGCCAAGTGGATTCACAAAGTCGTTGCTTAGAACCGATAGATCGCCGCAACCTGAGTTGAGTCGCCATGTTCTCGTACTACTTGTCCGCCAGTTCGCAATGTCTCTCGAACGGCGAGGTTAACCAAGTCTGACTGACCTTCGTCGACTAGCTGCGCTGATCGCGCTGATCGGTCGAAGGTTCCCCGGATGACGCCACTATTTCCTAACATCAAGGTGGCAACTCGACCTGCTGCGGCTTGCGGCAAGATGTCCAGAATATCTCGCGATCCCATGTCGCGAGCGATGGCAGTGCCCAGTACTTCCTTCAGCTCCTCAGTCGATCGGTTGAGCAACGACTGACCCCATTGCTGCAACCGGCTCGACGCAATACTCCTTGCCGACGTACACCGTCTCTCGTGGCGATTGTGGTAGCCAAAACCTCTGCTCTCCATGCTCACATACAAAAATCGCAAGGCCAGCCGATTGGTGCTGCCAAAAGTTGTCATCCTGTCCGAGACGAGATAGTTCCTGAAGTCGGTGCTGCAATTTCTCACAGCTGTCACTCGTATTCTCAATCGCTTGCGTCGCTAGGTTTTTGAATCGAATCGAATTCTGCGCCGTCTCAGGCCCGCTCTCGTAGGTGGGCATGAGGATCGACACGCACCGCCCCGATTCTTTGCCGATCAATTCGATGAGATCTTGCTGGGTAAGTTTCGCGAGCATAGATGATTCTCCAGGCTTGAGGATTGAATTCAGTCCCCAAACCCCCCAGCAATTACGATGCCGGGAAACGAACCCCGTTAGACGCACTCCCGACGGCATCTTTAGTGAAAACCAGATGAAGCGAACAGCGACCCTCCAATACCGCACTTTCAGTACGCCCAAGAACGAAGCACCGACTTTAACGCCAAAGCATGGTACATCGTTTGCAACCACCAACCTCATGTCAGGCGTTCGTCGCTCGTCTGGTGCAGCAGCCGCTCAAGTGCATGAGCGAGGCACTCACCAGTGTCAGCGACCCATCATGAGCGACTGCATGCATTGCGTTTGCCGCCCCGACGTCGTGGTTATCAGCTGCAGTGAACAACAGAAGTTCGAAGACACGCAGCAACATCCCCACCTGTATTCAACTTTTAGGAGCATCCGTTATGGCCACCCTCACCGTTCATTGGCAGCACCAACCCTTCTCTCACGACGCTGGCGTACGTAGTCGCAGTGACATTGCAGGTACCGATGCAGACAGCGTTCACACCGGCATTCTGACCGACGAGCATCAAGAGATTGGCGATGGCCTTCCGTTGCTGGTCGAAGACGCGACTCGGCGTGTTTACCGCCCTGTCGATCTGCCTCCAGGTACTCAGGTCGTGGCGACTGCGACCACCGAACCGTCGCAACCGCTGCTTGATCGCGCCAAGCAAGCCGGCTTTGACGTCGTAGCGGCGGCGCGTTGATCGCGCCGAAGCAGGCGTGCTTGACAGGCTGTTGAGATAGTTGATTTCGCCGTCCAAATGCACCAATGCATACCGTGGTACATGCGAGGGACGAGACAAACTGCCTCGCTGACGGGTCGCCTTAGAAGATCAACAGGCAGTCAAAGCACGGCCCGTGGTATGCCCCCCACACTCAATTGCCGATTACCAGAGGAACCAATCATGACCATCGCTAGCATCAATCCCGCAACCAATCAAACGCTCCAAACATTCACGCCGCTCTCAGAGGACGCAGCACTCAATGCCGTCGCTCAGGCGCATGACGCCTATGGGAAATGGCGTCAAACCACGTTTCGCGAACGGCAGAAGGTTCTGCTCACCTTTGCGGCGAAACTCCGTCAGCAGACCGACGAGTTCGCTCGACTGATCACGCTCGACATGGGCAAGCGAATCTCGGAGAGTCGTAGGGAAATCGAATACTGCGCCGAGATTGCAGAATTCTATGCGAACGGCGCGGAGACGTTCCTCGCCGACCAACCTATGGAGAACGTCGAAGCCAACGCGTATATCCATTTCGAGCCAATCGGCGCCTTGTTGGGCGTCATGCCGTGGAACTTTCCCTTCTACCAGGTTACGCGGTTCGCTGCGCCGAACATCATGGCTGGCAACACGGTGATGGTTAAACACGCCAGCAACGTGCCCCAGTGCGCCGAAGCAATCTCGCAACTGTTTGCTCAGAGCGAGTTGCCCGAAGCCGTTTACACGAATCTATTCATTTCTACGGAGACCGTCGAATCGATCATCTCAGACTCACGAGTGCAAGGCGTTTCACTGACTGGCAGCGAAAAGGCAGGAGCGGCGGTCGCAGCCCTCGCTGGAAAGAACTTGAAGCGTTCGGTTTTGGAGTTGGGTGGTAACGATCCCTTCATTGTCCTCGAAGATGCAGACCTCGAAAAGACTATCGAGCTGGCGGTCGCAGGGCGAATTGTCAACGCCGGTCAATCCTGCGTCGCCGCCAAGCGATTCATCCTGGTTGAAGCTGTCGCTGACGCATTTATCGAAGGTTTTAAAAGGGCGATGTCCTCCCTCAAACTGGGAGACCCGCTCGATGATGACACCACCTTGTCGCCACTATCGACGGAAGATGCTGCGGTCAAGCTACATAAGCAAGTTCAATCCGCGATCGACGCCGGGGCGACGGTGTTGCTGGGAGGCGATCGACCGGATTGCCAGGGCGCTTTCTTCAACCCGACTATCCTGACAGGGGTCACGCCAGACTCGCCGACTTTCGACCAGGAACTCTTCGGCCCCGTCGCGACAATCTATGTGGTGAAGGATGAAGCTGCCGCGATCGAACTTGCGAATCGCTCATCGTACGGACTCGGTGGTAGTGTTTACACCAAAGACGTGGAGCGTGGACGCCGCGTCGCTGAGCAAATCGAAACTGGCATGGTGTTCCTCAATCAACCGACGAACTCTCAGGCGGAGCTGCCATTCGGAGGTATTAAGAATTCCGGGTACGGGCGTGAACTCTCTCATCTCGGCATCCTCGAATTTGTGAATAAGAAGCTGATTCACTTAGGCCCCATGAACGAGGAAAACGATTGAGTCATGGCGAGCGTGAAATTTCGAATGGCCGGTTCACACCAGCGGCTTCAATGCGCTGTCGTTTGTATGTGAGGGCGATGCTGAGGGCAGTCGTCTTCTAAGGACGCAAGCCGTGAGTGACGCCAGGCAATTGTCGCTGACAACTCACGAGCGCGGCGGCGGAGTGAGTGGCGGCAACGAAGTAATAGCGGCAATGGGTGCGACGACGAGCCATCTCGTTCACAGGATGGTCGACCTGCCACGCAACCACAACACGATACTGGCCAGCAAAAGGAGAACCCCGGAGACAAGGCAACCGAGGTCAAGCAACGCATCGGATGCGAGAAACCCGAGCCTTGCTGCAGCTGCAAGAAGCGTCAACGTCATCCCAACACCAGTGCAGATCCCCAGTAAATAGATGCGAGTCGAACCGAGCATGATGTCCCATGGCTGAGGGGGCGGAGTTAGCAGCAGAGTGCGAGAATGCGAGATAGCGAATTGATCGCCAGTGGGTTTGCGGTAGGTTACACGCCCTGGGTCTGACGCATCCACGTCTCCAAAATCAAGAGGCTCCACAAGCGATAGCCGTGGTTCTGCTCACCGGATTGGTGGGCGGCAACGAGCGCTGCGATGGCTTCGGGACGGAAGAAGCGATGAATCTTTGCGTCCGGGGCCAGCATCGTGTCGCCTAACAAGTCCCGGAATTCGTCGCGGAACCAATTTGCGATTGGGATACCGAAGCCCATTTTCGGCCGTGTGAATATTGAGGCAGGAATGCGGTCGCCAAATGCATCGCGGAGTAATAGTTTTCCGCGGCGGCCCCGGAACTTGTATCGCACCGGCAGGGAAGCGGCGAACTCCACCACCCGGTAATCGAGCATTGGCTGTCGCACTTCGAGACCATGGGCCATCGAAGCAATGTCAACTTTGGTCATTAGGTCACAGGGCAGGTACGAAAGCACGTCGGCGGTCGAAGCCCGCGTGACGAGATCGCGTCCTGAGCTGCGTTCCCACGCCGACTCCAGGAACGCGACCGGGTCCTCGTCGGGAAGCTCCGCAAAAAAGTCATCCCTGTATAGCGAGGCCCGCAGCGACTCGGGAAAAATCTGCAACCAATTCATATACCGTCGAACCGTTGGTTGGCCAATCGCTTCGAGAAACCGCTTCCCCCGCCGCACCACGCTATTGCGGCGATTGGAGTCGGGCAGACGCTGAATCAACCCCATCCCAGGTGCGCGATGCACCGGGAATAACCGTTGGATCTTTTGACTCAGCCATAATGCTCGGTAACGATCGTATCCGGCGAACAGCTCGTCCCCGCCATCTCCTGACAAGGCCACGGTGACACTCTGGCGTGTCAACTCGGACAAATACCAGGTCGGCACCGCCGATGAATCGCCAAACGGCTCATCATAATGCCACACCAATTTGTCTAGAATCTCGATCGCGTCGGGGGTAACCTCGAACCGGGTGTGATCGGTGCCCAGGTGTTTCGCCACCTGAGCGGCATAAGCCGTCTCGTCAAAATCGGCGATCGGGAAACCAATGCTGAACGTCCGCAGCGGCGTCTCGGTGTGGTCTCCTGCCAACGCCGTGATTAGCGAGGAATCGATTCCGCCTGAAAGAAACGACCCCAGCGGGACGTCACTCCGCATTCGCATTCGCACCGAGTCGCTGAGCAATTCTCGCATGCGCTCGACTGCATCGCCATGCGAAATGGCGATCTCACGCGAGGGGTCGTAATCCCAATACCGCTGGACCCGGAACCCCTGGCTATCGAGTACTGCAAAATGCCCTGGAGGCAATTTGTGGACTCCCTTCCAGATCGTGCCGGGGTGAGGGATGTATTGATAGGTCAAGAACTGATCTACCGCCGCTGGATCAATCTGCTCGCAGACGCCTGGGACTGCGGCGAGTGACTTCAGCTCGCTGCCGAATACGAGTCGCTCGTTCTTGAACGAATAGTACAGCGGTTTTTGCCCAATTCGATCTCGCCCGAGCACCAAGCGATTTTGCTTGGCGTCCCAAATCGCAATGGCAAACATGCCGTTGAGGTGCGCGAAGCAGTCCGTACCGAGATCTTCATAAAGATGGAGAATCGACTCGCCGTCGCCCTCGGTAGCGAAACGATGCCCCGAACCCTGGAGGCGCTGGCGAAGCTCCCGATAATTATAAATTTCGCCGTTGAAGACCATCCGCACCCGGCCGTCCTCGTTGGCCATTGGTTGCCGCGATCCGGCGACGTCAATAATCGACAGGCGACGAAATCCAAGCGCCACGCCCATCGGATTTCCGCTGGCATCGCGGTGCGATCGATCCGCCCACACCTGAGCGTCATTGGGCCCCCGGTGGGAAATCACGTGAGTCATCCGCGAGATCAACGCGTCGTCAACGCGATGATGGTCGCGGAGCCATACCGAACCAGTGATTCCACACATGCGTGCTAAGCAATTCCCGAGGGCTGTTTCAACGTAACGTGAGGGCTCAGTATCACCGACACGTCACGATCCCAACACCCCCACCGAGACTTACTCGAGCGACGTGGTCTCTCGGCCTGCGATGCTGCCTGCGGCGCCCCAGATTCCGTAGTTGCTGGCCGATCCCGCCGGTGGCGCTCCCGGTGCAGTCGTACCGATAGGCCCCTGGCTTGTATTGCCTGTGTCAACGCTCTCTGTAATGAACTTGACCGCTCCGTCACCCATCAGGACGTGACAACCACCCTGGTGGCGGCTGCCCGCTGAAAAGATGCCGCCGGGTCCATTGGCATCGCCATTGCCCCGAACGCAGTTAGCTGAGTTCGGCGGTAGAGTTTGCCCGACACCACTCATCATCGGCTCGCCTTGAGCCCAGTTCGACCCGCGAAACCGGTTTTTCGCACCGCTCGTGTCAACTGCCAACGTGACCCCTGGCTTATAGAACAGCGGACGCTCCGGATCACGTGCAAACTCCAAAACATTCGCTTTGGGGTTATTGCGCATCGTGCTGCCGCTGCCATTTCGCACCAAGGCGTCTCCGGCGAGCTCCCGTGTGCCGCTACTTCGCTGGATCTCGGCCATCAGGATGGAATTGCTCAGCCCGTCGAGGCAGTCCCGAAAGCGTCTGACGAAGCGGTCCTTAAAAAACCCACGGTGCTGGCCGATATTAAGTGGCTTGCCCGCATTGTTTCGGGTGTTGTTACAGTTCCAGAACGAATCTCCGAAGCTGAAGCCATAGTTCAATTGACCTGTCGCGACTTGCCCGTTGGGTGCCACGTCCGAGGGACACAGGAGGGTGGCGATCTGAGTTCGCCAAGGCACATATGCCGTGTTGTACGGGGCCGGCCCCATCGCTGGCCAAATATTTCCGTTGGCAGCTTGGTATGGATTCGAAACCTGCTGCCAAACGGCTTGCTGTTCAAAGAACGGAGTCAAGCCAACCATCGCGGACAGCCGGGATTTGTTACTTTTGGCCTGGTTGTCGGTAGGCTGCCCCGAACCACCGCCCTGCTGCGGTAATTGCTTGTAGGCGGAGTGATAGTTATGCAGGGCTAAACCCAATTGCTTGAAATTATTGCTGCAGGACATCCGGCGGGCCGCTTCACGGGCCGCTTGGACTGCGGGCAGTAACAACCCCACCAACACGCCGATGATAGCGATCACTACCAGCAACTCGACGAGTGTGAAGGCCGGACGCCGGGGAGATTGATTGCGACTCATTACAGAATATCCTCAAAAATCATGGAAAAGAGGCATCTGCCGGATAACCAACGATGGACAAGACCACCGCGACCGGATGAGACGAGCGATACACGAACCTCCGCGATACCGACTGCCACAGGCAAGCCAACAACGAGGTACGCGGCTATCGAACAAACACCAACAAAATTGCAGTTGGAAACGCCCCCCAACCTGACCTGGAGATTCCTCCGTGGTACGGGGGTGGCGGATCACCTCTCTATCATGGCAATATCGGCTTCGAGGTCAACCTCAAATGACAACAATGCGACTTAATCCACCTTACTGGACATTCCCGGCGGGATGGCTGCGGCCCACGTTTGAGCGCGCCAGTTTTCCACAGGTCGCGGCAGACCGCGTGATGCCGCCGCCCCCACCCTCACATGTCGAAGCAACCAGCTGTACGGGCAGTCATGAAGCCTCTCAGCGGAGACCCCAAACAATCGGCGAAAGTCCACCGGACACCTCCGCCGATCAAGTGATGTTTGTGCTCATGCGAGGCGCTTTACACGTCCTAGACTGAAAGAGTTGCCTGAACCCACAAACGCGATCACAGATGCAGAATATCGTTTGCAAAGACAAAGATCATCAGAGCCAACAGCGCTAAAACGCCAGCGAAAGTTAGCCGCATCTCAAGAGCCTCATCGAGCTTCTTGCCACGAATGGCCTCCGCGATCAAAAACATCATGTGCCCACCGTCCAACGCTGGAATCGGCAAGAAGTTCAAGATCGCCAGGTTCATGCTGAGCATGGTCAAGAACAGCAACTGGGCAGAAATGCCGCGTTTTGCTTCGTGACTGGCCATTTGAGCAATCCGAATGGGGCCGCCGAGAAACTTGGGTTGGACTTTGCCGGTCACCAACATGCCGAGGAACCGACCGACCTGCTCGAGGCCCCGAACGCCTTCACGGACCCCCAAGGAAATCGCATTGCCGACTGAGCTGGCGGTTTGAATCCGAGAAACCTCAGCAAAATTCAGTCCGCGCTCGTACCAGTCTCGCTCAGAAACCTGAACCTTCATCGTCGACTCAATCACAGAACCCTCGGGAGGTCGAGTGGCTTTGACGAGCACCTCGGTACCAACGGGCAAAACCTGCACCGTTTCCATCAGTACGCCCAGCGGCATCGACGGGCCGATTTCCCAGCCTTCCTGGAGCTGCTCAATCGCCGCCTCACCAAATGCCTGGACAAGCGAGGTCTTATCTTTCTCATCGGCGAACCGAATTCGAACCTCCTTCACCACATCGCCTACCTGCAGATCGCTATTTGGCGACGTGACTTTCTGGACAGTCGTATCGGCGTGGTAAGCAAATCCGAGCGGTGTGCTGGCCATGGTTTCGCCAAGCTGCGAAACGGGCGGATAGGTTTGCAGCGTTTGGACGGGCGTGATTGACAACGTCTTGGTTTCGGCCGCGGTATCCTTGCCACGACGGACGGTCACTTCGACAGCCTCGCCTGCAGGCCACGACCGCAGGACGAGCGAGTACAAATCGATCGCTTCGTCACCGTTGACCGAGACAATTTCATCGCCAACCTCCATCCCCGCTGCTTGAGCGGGTCCACCATCGACCAACGCGGTGACTTTACCGACTTTAAACCGCAAACCGAACTCTTTCTCGCGCTGCGGCGAAAGCGTCACGCTGTGCTGGTTTCCGTCGGCGCGAACGAGCGTCAACTCGATGGGCTTGGAGGGTGCGCTATAGATTTCATTGAGCAGCGGTGCGATCGGCATCGGCGCTTCCGCATCGAGCTGATGGCCGTCCCAACTGACCACTTCCGCGTCGGCATCTTCTTCCGTCAGCACCTTGGCGGCGGAAGTCCCCGGTGTCGCGAAGAACTTGGTGGGCAACTTTGACCCGACAGGACCGTAGATGCCGATCATCCGCAGGCTTGGCTCAAGCGGATGGGGCTGTGGGGTGAGGGCGTATTCTCGCGAGTCGCTCCCATAGGCGACGTGCACATCGACAGCTTGGTCGGGGTGGTCCATGCCCCCGAGCATGATTTCCTGCTGCATTTTGCTGAAATGCATCTGGTTATCGTCTTCGCCTCCCGCCACCGAGGTAACCAGTCCACCGGGCTGGACCCCAGCCGCCCAAGCCGCACCGCCAGGCGTCACGCCACCGACCATAGCAGGTGTGTAGGGCACACCGTAAAAGTATGCAACGGCGGCGAATAGGATTCCCGTAATCACGTTCATGACAACGCCGGCACTGATGATGATCATCCGCTGCCAAACAGATTTCGCTGGGTAGGAGCGGGGATCGAGTTTGGCGGGTTCGCCGTCGGCACCCTCTTCGCGGATTCGACGCGCCTCCTCTTCTGCTTTGCGTGGGTCGTCGTCCTGGCCGAGCATTTTGACATAGCCGCCCAGCGGGATGATGCCGATGCCGTACTCGGTCTCGCCGTAGGTGAATTTACCAAGTGTCCGCGGGAATTTGATCGGACCGATCTGCAGCGGCACGTCAAACCCGACGTAAAACTTTTCGCATTTGACGCCGAACAGCTTCGCCGCCAAAAAATGCCCAAGTTCATGGACGAAAACGACCAGGCCGATCCCCAAAAGCACTTTGGCCCACAACCATGTTCCGCTTAACAACGAAGCGAAATAACCGGGGTCGTCCGTCGCGGCTAAGAGCGAGGCGACGTGCATGCAGTCAAACAGTGACATGAATTCAGATAAAAATGGAGCAAGCGAAAGGGAAGCGAAACTGGAATACGGCGAGAAAAGCTATATGGTTTCAGCGATTTTTTGGGCCCGGAGGCGCGCCCACTCATCGAGCTGTAGCAGTCGTTGGAGACTGGGGGCGGACTCGTGGTTGTGGTCCTCGAGCGTTTGTTTGCACAACCGAGCGATGTCAGTAAAGCGAATTTTGCCGCTCAAGAATAGAGGAACCGCCACCTCATTGGCTCCATTGAGCACTACTCCGGCAGTGCCGCCCACCCGAGCAACCTCAAATCCCAGCTCGAGTGCGGGGAACCGATCCGCATCCACGGGAATCAAACTCATGTCCCAGGTCTGCTGGCGATCCAGTGCCGGAGCAGGGCAGGGCAGCCGACTGGGATACGTCAAAGCATACTGAATTGGCAGCCGCATATCCGGTGGGCTGAGCTGGGCGACCACGCTGCCATCCTCGAATTCGACCAGCGAATGGATGATCGATTGCGGGTGGATCACGACCTCGATTCGATCTGCGGGCACATCAAACAGCCATTTCGCTTCGATAATTTCCAGGGCCTTATTCATCATCGTCGCCGAGTCGATGGTGATTTTCTGGCCCATGTCCCAGGTGGGATGTTTGAGAGCAGCCGCCGGGGTTGCATTTTCCATCTCCGCGACCGAGCAATCGCGAAATGGCCCGCCGCTGGCAGTCAAAATTAACCGGCGAACCCCCGGCAATTTCGCTGGGGTCGAATCCACGCCCGCCGTACCAGAGCAGCGGGTTTCGCCGTCTGCCGCCGACGGATGCGTCGCATGGGAATTCAAACAGCGGGCTTCCGCAAGACATTGGTAAATTGCTGAGTGTTCACTATCGATGGGCAGCAATTCCGCACCGCTGCGCGCGGCCGCTGCGGTCACCACAGGTCCCGCGATGACCAGCGTTTCCTTGTTTGCCAATCCTACCCGCTTACCCGCCTCGACAGCCGCGAGCGTGGACTCCAGGCCCGCCCGTCCCACAATCGCCGCGACAACCGTATCGACAGCCTCGTCGGTGGCCGCTCGCACGAGCGCCTCCGGCCCCACGTCCAGCCGGCATTGGCGTTGGAGTCCGTACTGGGCCATCCGAGCACGCGCTTGATCAGCACCATCCGCGTCCGAAACGACGATCAAATCCGGCACCGGCTGGGCCGCATGGGCCGCCTTGATGAGTTCGTCGATCTGGCGGTGGCCAGAAATCGCACTTACCCGCCAATCGTCTGCAGGAAACCTCTGGCCGAGCTGCGCAACCACATCGAGCGTTGCCACACCGATACTACCAGTCGCACCGAGAATCGCGATCCGGCGTCCGTTGTGCATATTTCTGCCTTAATTGTTCCTAACAAAATCCTGGGATGGGGCGTATCATGTACGAGCCGAGCGGTAACCACAATCCGGAGATCCGCAACTTTCGCCCTTCCCCATAAACCTTTTTGTAATGAGCGAACAACCCAAATCGTCCCGTGGATCATCCGAGCATCGCGGCAGCGGCAACATTTGGTTTGTCCTGATCGTGATCGCCGGTGCCGTGTTGGTGAGTGCCTTTTTAGTCTCCGACACCCAAAAGCGACTGCCATATCCCCATTTGATCGAACTGTTGAGTCAGACTGCGACGCTGAGCGAAGTAGCCGCTGACGCGGAGAGTTCGCAATCCGCGGTTGAAATCGACGAAGTGGGTACCGATCCCGGCGAAACCGTGATTCTCCGGGACGATGCATCCAACGCTGCCGACCCGACGTTCCTGGATTCGCCTTCACGGAGCTCGAACACAGCCAAAACAGAAACCGCCAAAATTGTCGTCCCCGGAAGTGAGGGAAAATCCTACGAATACAGTAATCCGACTGATATTCTCGTCGCTGATGACAGCATCACTGGACAGATCAAATATCGTGTGCTGACAGGGCGAGAAAGTGACGCCAGGGTCACACCGACGCAGGTCGAGTTCCTGACCATCCGAGGTTACCCGAATGATGCGCTCGGAGCGGAGCTGATCACGATGCTGGATCGCTCAGGAGTGAACTGGGACTACGATCGCCCCAGTCGTTTTTTCGAAAATCACTGGCCCGAGCTACTGATGATCGGTGTGCTCGTTGCCCTGGGAATCGTGATGTTGCGGCGAATGGGGGGAGTTGGTTCCCCGATGTCGTTCTCACGAAGTCGGGGCAAGCTTTACAGTGAAGAAGATCTCCCGACGACGTTCGAAGACGCCGCTGGCATCGATGAAGCCGTTGACGAAGTTCGCGAGGTGGTTGATTTCTTGCGAAACAGCGAAAAATATCAATCATTGGGCGGCCGCATTCCCAAGGGCGTGTTGTTGGTAGGCCCGCCCGGAACCGGGAAAACGCTGCTGGCGCGGGCGATCGCAGGGGAGGCGGGTGTGCCCTTCTTTAGCCTCTCAGGCAGTGACTTTGTCGAAATGTTCGTCGGCGTGGGTGCTGCCCGCGTACGCGACATGTTTACCCAAGCCACCAATCGTGCGCCCTGCATTATCTTCATCGACGAGCTCGATGCTCTCGGCAAGAGCCGCAGTGGTAACGCAGTGGGTGGACATGATGAGCGAGAGCAGACGCTTAACGCGCTGCTCGTCGAGATGGACGGCTTCGGTGCGAATTCTGGGGTTATCGTCATCGCGGCGACGAACCGTCCAGAAACCCTGGATCCAGCCCTCCTGCGGCCGGGACGTTTTGACCGCCACGTACTCGTTGATCGCCCCGATGTGGCGGGCCGCGAGCATATCCTGTCGGTCCACGTCAAGAACGTCAAACTCGACGAAGATGTTGACCTGCGCCGGATTGCTTCGATCACCAGCGGATTTGTAGGCGCAGATCTATCCAATCTCGTCAACGAAGCAGCTCTGCTGGCGGCCAGAAACGAACGTCCATCGGTCGGGATGGACGAATTCAATGATGCCGTCGAACGTGTCACAGCCGGACTCGAGAAGAAGAATCGAGTCATGAATGAGGATGAAAAAATCCGTGTCGCGTACCACGAGTCCGCGCACGCACTCGTTGCCGCCGCTCTGCCCAATACCGATCCGGTGCACAAAGTGAGCATCATCCCCCGCGGCCTCGCGGCCCTGGGATACATGATGCAGCGTCCCGAATCGGAACGGTTCCTGATGACCAAGAGCGAGCTTGAGAGCCAAATGAAAGTAATGCTGGCAGGCACGCTCGCCGAGGAAATGGTTTTTCAAGACATCAGCACGGGAGCACAAAACGACCTTGAACGCTGCACCGAGGTTGCCCGCAGCATGGTGATGGATTATGGCATGAGCCGCATCGGACGGGTCAACCTGCGGCGGAGCACCCGCTCGCCCTTCTTAAGTGGCGGCGGAATGGGTGATTACCAAGTCGTCCACAGCGAAGAGATGGCGAAATTGATCGACAAAGAGGTCTCGCGGATTGTCGAGGACATGTTGCTGCAGACCCGTGACATTCTCCAACAACGCCGGGAGGTGCTCGAAGCGGTCACCCAGCGTCTACTCGAAGTCGAGGCAATCGACAGCACAGAGTTGATGCGATTGATCCGTGAACATAGCAAGGGCCCCTGGCTTGTCCCGGGAACCGTCAACGCCAAACCCAAAGCCAAAATCGTGCCGCGAGAAAATGACGATGCTGGTCAATCCCAATCGAGCATCCTCGAGACGTAATAGGAAGCCAGACTCCGCCGGCTTATTGAGTTGGGCCAAAGGCATGCAATGTCGATAGCTGCTTAGATGGGCTTCGCCGCAGTCTTGACAACTACCGCGGTGCGATCATCTTGCTGGGTCGCGGTGCCGTTGAACCGTTCGGCGAGCGTGAACATGGACTCCAGTATCGCAGGTGCGGGAAGCTCACGTCCTGACACGACCTCATCGAGCACCCGTTGCTCGCCAAGGAAATCCTGGTGGTCGTGAGTCGCCTCGGAAATTCCATCGGTAAACAGTGCTAATAGGTCACCAGGCGCAAATTCCGAGACGGACGCGGTCGGGTAGGTTTCCAATGGAGAGATTCCCAGCGGCGTGTTGTCAGTTTGCAGTGTCACCACACGCCCGTCCGGCTTGACAAGGTACCCCGGGTGCCCGGCACTGCTGTAGCTCAGTTGCTGCCCGCTGGCATCCAGGCTCGCGACAAACAGGGTCACAAACAATTGCTGCTGCATATCGTCAGCAATCAACCGATTGATATGCGTCAAAATCTCGCCGAGCGGCATCGACGATGAGGCCAGAGCGCGGAGAAATGCGCGGGTCTCGACCATCATCATCGCCGGTCCAATCCCGTGGCCGCTGACGTCACCAATGACGACCAAGAGCGATCCATCGGGGCGGGTAATGTAGTCGTAATAGTCACCACAGTTGTGCGTTGCCGAAGAGCACCGTCCCGCCAAGCTAACATTGGGAAATTTCGACTCGCTGCGCGGATACAATCGCTGTTGGATCGTGTCGGCGATCTCGAGGTCCAGCCGGACACTGGCGAGTTCCTTTTCGAGCAGATGCCGAGCATTTCGCTCGATAGCAAAGTGCACCGTCCTGCCCAAGACCTCGGCCGTGAAGCCTGCCCCTTTGACAATATAATCTTGTGCACCGAGTCGGACCGCGTTGACTGCCATCTGCTCGTCGGTATCACCGCTGATGATCACGATTGCGGCGCCAGCGCTGATGTGGGCGAGCCGCCGAAAGGTATCCAGGCCATTGCTGTCGGGGAGATTTAAATCCAGCAGCACGATATCTACTGAATTCTTCCGCAGGGTGGAGATTGCAACCGCCAGATTCTCTGCCTGCAATAACGAATAGCTATTTTGCAGGCCCTTCTTTAAGCAAACCTGCACGTGAAATCGAGCGGTCGGGCTGTCTTCGACCAGCAGGATGACAATGGGCAGAGCGTGATTCAATCGGGAGACTCGACACGGTTACTCGCGCCGATCAAATCTCCATATCTTGATCAAGTGCACGACAGCAGGGCGACGGTTAGATGAGTGCATTGGAAGACGCAATGTGTCGCGCAGCCCAGTTTCACTAGGCCCTCCATTGTACCTTCTAGGTGGTCTATTTGACAAGCCTTTCCAGCCGACTCTGTTCAACGTCCGCGTTTTTTCTTGCGGCCTCGACGGTCGGTTCGCCGCTTGGATTTGTACTTCGATTTCGCCTTGCCGCCACCCGTTGCAGCGTCATGCTCGTTCGGTCGAGTTGATCGGTTCCTGACCACCGTCAAATACAGCTGACGATCCTGTAGATCCACCTTGTCGATCCGCACCGTTAATAGGTCTCCCAACCGGAATCGATTTCCGTCTTTAAAGCCGATTAGCATTTGTCCACGGCGTTCAAAGCGATATTGATCGCTCGGTAGTGTAGTGACCGGAATAAACCCGTCGACAGGCAACTTAATGCACCGCGCATGCAACCCGTCGGCGAACACGCGGCTGACGACAGCGTCGAGTGTCTCCCCCACTTTCTTCTTGAGAAAATGAAGCAGTTTAAGCTGGATCAACTCTCGTTCAGCGGCGGCGGCATTGCGTTCAGCGTCGCTGCACTCGTGGCCGAGTTTGACCAATTCGGCAAACGAGTCGTCAGGTGTGGACTTTTTCTCGATCAGCTTCTGAACCAGTCGATGCACCGTTAGATCCGGATACCTGCGGATCGGGCTGGTGAAATGACAGTAGTGTTCCATATCGAGCGCGTAGTGACCCTCGCGGTGCGGTCCGTAGACAGCTTTGTTCATACTCTTGAGAACCGCGAAATTGACGGCGTTCTCTAAGGGAGTGCCCGCGACCTTATCGAGCACAGCTTGAATTTCAAAGCGGCTCTCAACATTGTCGATCCCCAATCCCAGATCGCCGACAAAGGCGGATAGACTGCGGAGTTTACGTCGTTCCGGTGGCTCGTGGATTCGGTGCAGAAAATTCAACTCCAGGTCATCGAGCCAGGTCGCGACGGCTTGATTACCTGCCAACATGAACTCTTCGATGATTTGATGGCTCTCGGTATTTTCTACCAGGAACGCGCCTTTCACTTTGCCGCTGCGATCAAGATCAAGTTTGATATCGGGTAGGTCCATCGACAGGGAACCGGCTCGGAACCGCCGCTTGCGCATCTTCATCGCCAGGGTATGCATGTCGTCGAGCAGGTCACAAATTTCGCTGCCCCACGATTCCCGAAACGCCGCAGGGGCCGCGAGATACTGGTCGATCTGTTCGTAGTTGAACCGCTTGTCACTATGAATGACCGCGTTGTGCACCTCGCTATGCGTGACCGTTAGATCGTCCGTCATCTCGATCTCGACCGTTTTGACGAGACGCCGTCGTTCGGGCTGCAGCGATGCGAGATGGTTGCTGATGATCTCCGGGATCATGGGAATGACACGGTCAGGCAGATACACGCTCGTACCCCGCTGCCGAGCTTCCTCGTCGATAGCCCCACCCAGTTGAACAAAGTGACTGACATCGGCGATATGAACCCACAGGCGCCACCGACCGTCCTCTCGCTGCAGCGAGATGGCATCATCAAAATCGCGAGCGTCAAATGGATCAATTGTAATCGTCAACAGATCGGTCAAATCTGTGCGATCGTCCGGCAGCGAATCCTCGTCGAATTCATCGGCACGTTGGCGAGCCTCCGTGAGTACTCGCTGCGGGAATTCATCGGGCAGAGCGTACTGCCGCATCACCGTCAGGGTATCGATCGCCGGATTTTTGTTGCTGCCGAGCCGCTCCAGAATCACGGCCTCCCCGCCCCCGCCGTCGTCACCGGGGAACTCAACGATTTCGACAAAAACCTTGTCATCATCGACAAGTGGTAGGCCGCGGACATCTCCGACGCTGACGGGAGCACTGAAATGCACGCCATCGAGATAGACGACAGGTCCATCGATCTCGTGCAAATGAGCACCTCGCTCCGATGACTCGGCTGAATCCAAGGGAACCGCTTGGCTATAGAATGTGCCTGTGAATTGCCGTCGCTCGCGCTGCACGACGTTAATCACGACACCCTCAATGCCACCGCGCCGGCTCGGACTGATTTCAACTTCGACGAGGTCCCCATCCATCGCACCGCCGGTCGCCCCGGGGGGGACGAAGATGTCATCGGGCCGATCATCATCAGCACCGCCACCGCCGCTTGAGGGGCGAACAAATCCAAACCCTCCCCCCATTGCGCGACGAAATTTGCCACGCACACTATCGGATGGCCCGCCAATCGCCGCGGCAGCCACGACCAGGTGATTGCCGCCGTAAACCAGCCGACCTTCTTTGGCAAGCTGCTTGATCACCCGCCGCAACTCGCGATATCCATCGCCATCGAGCTGCAACTGAGTTGCGATCTGTTTCGGTTTGCTGGGGCGGTATTCCGCCGCGTGGACCCATCGCAGCAAGCGATCGGTCAAATGTTGAGATACTTCCATGGAAACAGAATACCTCCCCGATCTCGTTCCCACAAATGGTGGTCCCAGCCTGGGATCTCTGGCAGGCGTTGTCGTGCGTGTGCACCCTGATGCGGGCGCGGTCGGGACGGCGACGCGATCAGGTGCCTGCCGGCTGCGTGCCCGGCTCACCGCGGCCTACCGCGTTTCCGGTTTCGACTGGCTCTGCTGGCGCTCGCGACGCCTACGCTCCGCAGGATCGCTAACAACAGCCGATCTCCTCGCGACACGACGTCACATCATTCGTCGCAGAAATTCTCGATCACACCGACGCCCTGGACACCACGACTGCGAAGTGATCGCGACAGCCCTTCGACTTCACTGGCTGCGGTCCGCTGATTGTCTCGCACGATCAAGGCTGTTCCGCATAGCACGATGTCATCGATGGCCGAGGCTCCGCAGTCAACGACGATCATGTCGAACGACTCCTTAAGCCGAGCCAACATCATCTCCAACTCTTCGTGGGCAAAGTTCGCCCCCTCTTCCGTTTCGAGCAGCGGCAGTAGCGTCAGTGCATCGGCCTGCGACGTAACCGCTATTTCTTCTAGCGGCATACCACTACGCATCGCCTCGACCCAACTATGGTCCAGATCCAGTTGCAAGTCAGATGCGAGGTGACCGCCGTGTCGATCGGCGTCGACCAATGCGACTCGCAGGCCGGAAAATGCAATGCTGAGTGCTAAACCTAACGCCACCGTCGAACGTCCTTCGCCGCGATTTGCGCTCGTGATGGCGATTGTCTGTAACCCTTCCAAGCGAGCTTCGGCCAATCTCACAGCGAGCTGCTCGGCTAGCGAATCGGCAAGAAAGAGCTCATCAATCGTGCTCGGCACAATCAATTCATCCACCTGCCAAGCGGCGACAAACTCGTGCGAAGTCTCACGCTGGCAAGGTGACTCAGTTGCCGGTGGCGTGATACAGGCGGGCTCCGGGGCCGACTCAGAAGAAACCGTGGGATTTGCTGGCGGTGGTGACGCAGCTGTCACGACAGGTGCCGGCACAGCGGATTCTGGTGGTCGCGGAACTGTGGGAGGTGATTGCAGTTCGTCTCGATGCGGCGATGGCTCACGCGTATCGCTTGGTTGCAGAACTCGGTCTTCGTCAATCTTCGCCTTGGTCGACAGAATCATCACATCGATGGGCTGACCGAACAATGCTTCGATCGCGTCGGCAGACATCTCGCTGGCGTGTGCGTGTGAGTCAGCGATTGCCGGTTCGACTCGTCCCTGGTTCGGTATCCGTTCAAGTGGAGCAACCCGTTCCTTCCGTTCGAACTCCGCTGGCGGTTCTGGCGTCGGAGCAGGACGGGAGGGCTCGAGGCGACTTCGCTCGCTCGCCCGTTCGAGACGTAACAAGGCTTCATCCAACCGCCGTGATGCCAACACACTGGACTGGGTAACGTTCTCCTGCCCAATGCGTTCGCGGAGTATCTGCGCAGCCATCTCTGCGGACGGTTCAGTAGCGGTGGTGTGAGACGAGTTGTGGGAAGATGACATGAGCGTTCTCGATAAGTGCGATTGAAAAATAGATCTAACGAGTCTGAGCTCGATCAACAGCGTCCATTGGAGGCATGGCGATGTGCTCATCGGCGTCGATCAACTCATCGTTACCAGGCAGACCGAAATGAGCGTCCGGAGCAATGGGCGTGTCCGTGGTTGGAACAGACATCGCTCCACCAGCGACCACTCCCGCTTGCCCCGCAGCGAACTCTACCGGTGGCCCATCTGCGTGACTCTCTCCGCGTTCTGCAAAATCCACTGCTCCCACCGGGGGCAAATAATCCGCCCAGTTCTTGATGGGATTGGGAGTGCGGCTTTGCGAGAGACTTGAAAGCCCACCCAAGGGCTCATTCTCAACGTCGGGCGTTAGGTCCGCACTCTCAGCTGCCGCAGTCTCAGCCACCGGCATCGATGGCAGGTCGGCGTAGGTCGCATCCATGCGGCGGATCTGTTCGTTCGCTGCGGAAGCCAGCGGATCCATATCGTAACCGGCGTTTTGATACTGATCATCTGAAGTTTCATGCGAGACATGCTCGACCGGCGCTGGCGTGGTCTGCGCCGTCTTGTTTAAAAACTCTGTCTGCGAACCTTCGCGTTCCATGGCTGTCTCGGCGCGTCTCGAGAGCAACGCGTGCTCCGCACCATGCTCTGGAGTTTCGTATGCAGGCGTCCGCGCTGCATTCTCGAATTGACTCGTCGACGTCAACAGTGGATCAGCCACTTCAGCCTCCAGCGATTCGGGCATCGACGACGGCCCCGTGTGGCGATTGAACTCACCCGGTCGGGGCGCCCAGATTGCGATCCCCGCGACGACTACCAGAGCAGCTGAGAGTGTTTTGCGAGTCGCGATGCGATCGATCCACGCCGCAGCATTAAAGTCTTTCAGACCAACCCGCTCAGCTAGGCGTGGGCGTGGCGGATGCGTTGAGCCAGCAGGCGATTCGGGATTCTTAGTTGTGGCCGCTGCGACGACTCGGTCCGAGACGGTGTGAGCACCGATGGGAATGCCGCGCGGTCCGCTCGAGCTGACTTTAGGTAGCGGTTGGCATTCATTCTCAACCTCAATTGGCCGCTCCTTCTCCTCAGCAACCGCAGATTTCAGCTGGGGTAGACGAAGTAGCGTCGGTGGCATGGCTTCCGAGTCAGAACGCTCGCCATGGCTGGGCTCGTTCGCACGAAAACGGTTTGGAGAGTTTTTTTTAGTATCAGACGCGAGCGTCATCGTGGCATCCCTGCTTGTGGAGCGGATCGAGTTGACGATCTCATCCTCCTGCGTATGGCATCGAAGTACCCGCAGAAGGAGCTTGAGGATTTTCCGGGATAGCGAAAACCCGCTGCTCACAACAAGACGAAACCAAGCAATTTTGAGCATGAAGCTCCGATGGCTACGTCGACCGCTTCCAGTAATGCTTCACCAGGTCGATCAATCCGCGGTAGCGATAGGAACTGTCGACGTAATGCTCGATGACGTAGAAGACGAAGTAGTAGCACCGGCAAAAGCTCCAGATGGTGAGCGCCAACAGCGCCATGTTTCGCAGGGTGACGATGGTACTGAGCAGCAGCCCGCCAGATAAACAACCGAGAACCAAAAAGAGCCCTGCCTTAAGCACGATCACCCACTTGGATTGAAGGTCGCCGCGCACCGATTTGCGAAGTGGCTGCTGTCCTCGCGAGGCAAGCGTATTCGCCTTGCGCTTGTCCGGTTGGCTAGCCGAGCGAGGCTCTTGGGCGGATCGTGTTTTAGCCATAACGTTTTCGCAGTTCTTCGGGGGTCGCACCGCGTGCGAAAGCGTATTGGAGTTGCCAGTTCAACCATGTTTGCCGGACTACGCCCCGCCGCAGCCAGCGACGAGGATCCACGGTGACCGGGCCAGCGAGAAGTCGCGGACGATGATGGCGGAAGAGTTGGGAGGATAGCAGCACATCTTCCATCAGCTCAACCTCAGCGAACCCGCCCACCTCGTTGTATCGGCTGCGATGAACATAGAGAGCTTGGTCGCCAAAAACTCGCCCGAAAACGATCGCGCGGAGTGCGTTCCCAATCTCCAAAATGCGAAACCGCCAACTCGGGTGGTCGATGCGCTGCCGAAACCCACCCCAAACGGGCCAACTCGCTTGGGCGATTTGGCTGATCGCATGTGCGGGAAGCTGATTGTCCGCATGCAAGAACAGAAGCACGTCCCCGCGAGCAATCCTTGCCCCGGCGGCCAATTGCCGTCCACGACCGAGAGGTGAATGGATTACAATCACGTCCCCGTCATGCCGCTGAGCGAATTGACGCGCTCGGGCAACCGTGTCATCCACGCTGCCGCCGTCGCTAACAATAATCTCGAGCCCTTCCAAGGCTCGCGCCGCATGAAGCGCGTTTTCAATCGTCTGCGACTCGTTGAGGGTCGGAATGATAATCGAAACCGACTTCTCCATTTCACCTCCCGACTCCGTAGCCCAATATGCCAATGATTTCTCGCGTCATCCTATCGTGTTTACTCGCCGCCTGCTTGACTTGCCCCCGCGTCTGCTATTCGGCCGACGAGGCGGTCGGCCACCGTGTCCTGCTGCACGGACAACAAGGGCTGGTGATCGTCGAGCCTGATGGTGAAATCTCCTGGCAAATGCCCTGGGGTGGAATTCACGATATCGCCATGCTCGAAAACGGCCACATCCTCACCCGTCAAGGCAAAACGCGTGTCGTCGAAATTGATCCAGAATCCAAATCGATCGTTTGGCAATACGACAGCGGCATCGAAAATGGCAATGCCGGAAAGCCTGTAGAGGTTCACGCATTCGAGCGTCTCGCCAACGGCAACACCCTGATCGCTGAATCTGGCCCCGCGCGAATTATCGAAGTCGACCGCAGCGGGAAGCTACGTCGTGAAATCTCACTCGTCACCGATCACCCCAGCACTCACTCGGACACCCGGTTAGTTCGTAAACTCGGCAATGGAAACTACCTGGTCGCGCACGAAGCAGACGGCAAGGTGAGAGAGTATGACGCCGACGGCAAGGTGGTTTGGGAATACGAAGTGCCGATGTTTGGCAAATCCGCCCGCGGTGGACACGGTCCTGACGCGTTCGGAAACAGCTTGTTCTCGGCAACCCGACTTGAAAACGGTAACACTTTGATCGGTGGCGGCAACGGACATTGTTTGCTCGAAGTCACTCCTGCGAAAAAGATCGTTCGCGAAATTCACCAAGACGATCTGCCCGGCATCCGTCTAGCATGGGTCACCACCGTCGAGGTGCTCGACAACGGCAATTGGGTGTTTGGCAACTGCCATGCCGGACCCGGCCAACCCATCCTGATTGAAGTTGCTCCGGAGTCAAAACGCGTCGTATGGACGCTCGATCGCTTCGACGATTTTGGCAACAACGTCTCCAATTCCACAATCCTCCAGGACTGAGTGGTCAGCCGACTGTCGCGGTTAGCGAGGGTACTGGCGGTCGCATCGAGCCTGGGGCATCAGCCGTGCAGCTCACCCAAACGACATCGATTCAGAAAGCACCGCAGGAATTAGCCGGTGATTTGGGCGTAGCGAACACCACCGGGATCAAATGCAATCAATGCACGCCCACCCTGGCAGGGTCGTAGCCGCCGCGGTACACCCCGCTCAGATGGGCTGCTGCGCTTATATGCACTCCAGCAATTGCAAGTTCACAACTCGCGAATCGGCTTAGAAATTCAACAGCCCGCTAGCCGGAGAACGCCAATCTGTGCATCCTAGGCATCCTCCCCCCTCTCCCACTTTGATTCCGCCCGCGGCTAGCGCCGTCGGCTCACAATTTCATGACTGATATGATTCGCACACGATTCGCCCCCAGCCCGACCGGATACCTTCACATTGGCGGGGTTCGCACGGCATTATTTAATTGGCTGCTCGCCCGCCAGAGCGGTGGTCAATTTGTGTTGCGGATCGATGACACCGATGCCGGACGCAACGTGGAGGCCGCCCTGCAGCCGATTCTTGATGGTTTTCGTTGGTTGGGCATGGATTGGGATGAGGGTCCCGAGGTCGGCGGACCTCACGGCCCATACTTCCAGTCTCAGCGAGGTGAGTTGTACCGCACAGCAATTGCGCAGTTGCTCGAGAGCGGGCATGCTTACCGTGATTTCGCCAAGCCCGACGAGTTGCAAACGCTACGGGACGAGGCTCGGCAGAATGGGGGGGCATTCGTGTATGACCGGCGTTGGATGGCCGCAGACGACGAAGCCGCCCAAAAGTTCGAGGCGGAGGGACGTGAGGGCGTCGTGCGTCTGAAAATGCCGCGCGAAGGTCAGTGCGTTATTCAGGATTTAATTCGCGGTGAAGTCGTCGTCGAGTGGGCATCAGAGCAAGACCACGTGATCGCCCGCGCCGACGGCAGTCCACTCTATCACCTCGCGAGCGTCGTCGACGATCATGAGCTAAAAATTACCCATGTGGTGCGGGCGGCAGAGCATTTACCCAACACGCCGCGGCAGATCTTCATCGCCCAATCACTTGGATACGAGTTGCCCGAGTATGCACACTTACCCTATGTCGCCGAGCCGGGCGGGACAGCGAAGCTGAGCAAACGCAAGCTCGACAAATATGTAAAGAACCGTGACTTCGCGAATCTGATGACTCGAGGGCAGGCCATTGCCAAGCGTTGTGGGTTAACCACCGATGACGAGACATTTAACCCCGTACTGGTGGATTTTTATCGTGAGATCGGCTTTCTGCCCGATGCGTTATTGAACTACTTGATGTTACTGGGCTGGTCCCTCGACGGCGAGCATGAGAAATTCACGCGTCAACAGATGATCGAGCTATTCACTTTGGCTCGCGTGACGAAGTCACCAGCTTCATTTGACCCAGCAAAGCTAACCTCATTCCAAGCCGATGCCTTCGCCGCGTTACCTGCTGCGGAACGCACTTCACTCGTATTTCCATTTGCAGTGGCGGCGGGATGGGTGGATCCGGAAAACGCAGAGTCGCGACAACGACTGGCCGGCGTCGTCATGGCGGCGGGCGACCGCCTGAAAATGGCTGGCGATATCATCGATTTCGACTACTGCTTTGTCGACGATTACGAGGTCAATTCGAAAGCGTTTGAAAAACGCATTTCAAAACCTGCCGCCGCCAAGGAATTACTCGGCAAAATCCGCGACCGACTGGCAGAGTGCGACGATTTTTCGGCCGCTGCGGCCGAGGCAGCTGTCCATCAGTTCTGTGAAGACGAATCCATTGGGCTCGGCGACATCATTCACGGCCTCAGAGTCGCCACGACGGGCGCCGCAGGCGGTTTCGGCATGTTCGACACGCTAGCGATTGTGGGTAAGGAACGAACACTCGAGCGGATCGACAAAACGCTCGCAGAGTGATTGTCGCCGATCGCTCCGCGATCCACGGGTCTAATCGCCCAGGACATTGGTCCCAAGCCGCGTGAGGCCGCGTAAATCGCTGATTCCGGTATTCCCGCCAGGACGCGAAATCGAGTAGTTTCAGAGATAGTTGCTCTCTCTCGTTTCCGCTCAGGACGGATTTGCCATGCACGAACGAACGACGCGGGCGCTCGCTCGATGGCTGTTCGTTGGCTGCTGCGCCGCTCCCACTGGCCTGACGATGCTCGCGATCCTGGTGACCTGGACGCCTTGGTACCACCACCGAGCCCGCCATGCGATCGAATCTCGCGTGGCCCTGATGACGGGATTGCGTGTCGAAATCGGCGATTTTGACCGGGCCGATCCATCGACATGGCGGTTAACCGATGTGCGTTTGTCCGATCCCGAAACCCTCCAGCCGGTGGCGTCGGTTCGTTCGCTCCAGTGGATCTCGCAGAGTGAAAACACCGTGATCCGGCTCAGCCAACCCGAAATCCGGGTCGAGTCACTCGAGCAGGTTGCCGAGTTGCTGCACTACCGTTTTCTATGTCAACCAGATCAGACCCGAGTGCCGGTACGCATCGCCGCCGATGATGTCACACTTCGTGGCAGCTCGACCGCCCAGACGATCCAAGATTTCGACGCTTGGCTGGAGACGCGCGAAAACACGGTGTGGGCGACCGTCCGCTGCATTCCTGCCGGGCATCGCCAAGACAGCGAGGGAATTCAGATCGAAGTTACCCGGAATCGTGGAACATCACCGCCGACAACAGCGTGGTCGCTACAGACCGGCGAGGTGCATCTACCGCTCGCGGTACTCGCTGACTACTACCCGTTCCTGAACCGCTTGGGTGCCGACGCAACCTTTGACGGCAGCTTCGCGGGGACACGCCAGGACGGCATCACCGATCCAGCATGGTCCGTCAATCTCGCTGGGCATTTCCGTGACATTGACTTGGGCCAACTCACGCAAAACTTACCACACCAGGTTCGCGGCCGCGGCATGATTTCGATTGACCGTTGCCAACTCGACCAAGATTGGTCGGTCAACGTGGCGGGACAATTGACTGCTGACGAAGGCTGGATGTCTGCATCACTCTTGCCGCGGCTCGCTGAGGACCTGGGCTGTCGACTCGCGGTCGCAACGGCCGATGATTTCAGCTTCGATGCATTGGCGCTGCGTTTTGACTTGTACTCGGCTCAGCTGCGAGTCGAAGGAATCTGCCGTAGTCTGCCTGGACGAGAATGGCTGCCCGCCGAAGTCGTTGTTTCAGCGGGCGGAAGGCCAATCGTATTCTCGAGTGCCAAGTGGACTGATTCGCTCAATTTAGCACGTCTGTTCGCCCCATCACACAGCGTCTGGATCCCATTGTCAGGGCAGACCAGTGGTCTCTTGTCGATCCTTCGACCACCACGACACGCGTTGCCGCAAAACGGGCTTGCCAGCGACATGCCCGTGGCCAGCGACATGCCCGTGAGTCGTGCAGGAGATCGTGTACTCGAGGACACAGAACCAGCCGCACGGATCAGTCGGTTGCAACCGCACCGGGGCGAGACCACTCCAGTCTCGCAACCTCGGTGATGTTTAAAGCGTTCGCGAATCAAGAAGTTCGGGTAGCTGCAATCGCCAGAACGGGGACTCCACCCTAGCTGGACCATGCTAACGTCAGGTAAAAACTTTGCGTCTCGCCTGAGGCCCAATCGATCCACCGGGACTAGTGGCCCGTTGATTTACGAACCCGACGTGCCCGCGAGGTAGACCAGCTCATACCTCCCTCGCGTTTCGGGTTAGGAGTGGTGCATTCGCACAGCGAAAGCGACTAACTCAACAGTCCGCTAGCGCCCAAACGGCTAAAATATGTTGCCATGAAACGACCTCATCTCTATTTGACCGGTTATCGCGGCTGCGGCAAGAGCACGGTTGCCAAGCTTTTGGCCGCGCAGCTCAACTTGCCGTGGACTGATCTTGATGACGTGATCGAGTCCACTGCCGGGACCTCAATTGCCAAGATTTTCGCGGAGGAAGGTGAACCTGGGTTCCGCCACCGCGAAACACTCGCTCTCCAGAGCGTAGCGCAGCATCGCCCCAGCGTGATCGCTCTCGGTGGCGGCGCGATTCTCAGCCCTGTGAATCGTACTGCCATCGCGACAACGGGCTGGTGCGTCTGGCTGGACGCCGATCCAGCGGTCATCGCCGAGCGACTTGCCACCGATCATACGACTGGGACGCGCCGACCTGCACTGACGGGTTTAACACCCACTGAGGAAATAATCGCCGTGATGAATCAGCGAGAGCCATTGTACCGCGAGGTCGCTGATGTGCGAATCGATACAACATTGCAAGCAATCCCACAAATTGTCCAAGAGATCGAAACTGCGTTCTTACGTCGAAGAGCGGAGGAGTAAGCCAGCAAGCTGTGCCCGCTCCACATTGACCCATTTGTACCGAGTTTCAAATTATTCCGGAGCGAAAACTGGAAACGTCACCGTGAACTGGGACCCTCTCTCAGGAGCGCGATCGAATCGGAGATTGCCGCCGTGCTCGCGGACGATGCCATAGGCAATGGACAAGCCGAGCCCCGTGCCTTGACCAACGTCCTTGGTCGTATAGAAGGGTTCAAAAATTCGTTCGACGTCCTGCGGATCGATACCCACGCCACCATCGGTAACTCGAATTTCTGCCAGCTGATTCTGTACTAGGTCGTCAGCTCGCTGAGCCAGCGTGACAGTCACCACGCCACCATTCGGCATCGCCGCGACCGCGTTGGTGATGAGGTTCGTCAGCACCTGTTGAACTTGGGCTGGATCACCGTCAATCGAGACAATCTCATCGGGTAGATCCACAATCATTTCGACATTCGATTTCGCCGCCAAAGGTCGCAGAACCTCGCAGGTTTGCCCCACGAGGTCATTCAACTCGAGTAAGTGATGGGCAGACGGCTTCTGCCTCGCGAAGTCAAGAAGCTGGCGAATGATTACCGTCATTCTCTCAGCTTCACTTTGGATTGTCGCAGCGCTCGAGGCGACTTCTTCGGCGTTCAGCTTTCCGCTTTTGATCAATCCCGCACGACCTGCGACAACATTGAGCGGCGTGCCCAATTCGTGAGCCATCCCAGCGGCGAGCGTTCCAATTGTGCCGAGCCGATCGGTATGCCGAATGGTGTCGCGCTGCCGCCCGATCCGGTGACTCATTTCGCTGATCGCCAACGCGAGTCGGCCCAGCTCATCGTTGCTCGTCAACGCAGGGGGCAGGTCGACCTTGCCAGCTCCGATCTGATTGACCTGAGCAATCAATCGACTCAGAGGCCTGCCTACTAGCGTGATACCTCCGAAAAAGATGACGGCCGCCGAAAGTATCGCGACGCCGATCAAGAGCAAAACCGAAGTTAGAAACGACCGTCGGGTAAACGCATCTTGGTCGGCTAAAGGCTCCGCTATCTCGACGGTTCCCGCGTTTTCATCGCCAATTTGCATGGGCACGTATGAATACGACTTGCGGTTTCCATCGGCGTCGGTGATTGTCAGACTTGTGGTTTGTCTCGAAGTGGTCTCGGTGGTCTGCGACGCAGCGTTTCCAGTAACTTCCTGGCGGTCGATCCAGCGCACCTGCGGCCCGCTGAGCTGGCGTGTGGAAATCTCCAGCGCCTGCTGAACCGTGATTGTGCCCCCTTTTTTGTAGGCTTCCTCGATCGCGGGCGTCAGAGTTTCAGCGAGGTCGGCAGCATGCGCAGACCGGCGTTGTTCATCCCAGAGACGCTGTCTCTGGATTGTCTGCCAGGCAAACATCGAGACGATTGCGAGAACACCGAGCAGGAAAACAAGAATGAGCTTGGCGGCGAGTTTCATGGCGTTTTACTCTGCGAATCGTAACCGCCGGGCGACGGTAGCGACGAAAACGTGCGGCTTCACAGGGTCACAGCGAAGCAGACTTCACAGCGATTCCGAGCCAGGTGACGTATTTCAACCTGCTTGGGTCGCCATCGTTGAACTTCCCGCTCCCAACGCGGTATTTGACTGGCGCGTTCATAGTCTCCCAGTTTCATGGTAATCAAACATCCCTGGAAACTCGTCTCGCGACTTTCGATCATATTGCGGACCGTGCTCAACGTCGCATCTGGCTTGACGGTGGAATCAACTAACAGCCACTTGGCTCCGCGAAAGACTCGACGGGGTAGGTCGCCCGCCCGGGCGGCATAATGAATGAACCGCGGATGATCAGCAATTCTCGGATCCATTTCGGCGGGATCCACACCAATCACGTGTAGCCCCATTTCGAGCAAGCGGCCACATGCGCCCCCGGGGGCACTGCCTACCTCGACCGCTAAGTCATCGGGGCGAAGATCGAACCCGCTCCACGCAATCGATTCCGCTGCCTTGTAGTACGCTCGAGAGATCGGCTCATACTCAGGTGCAACCGGTTGCACACCTCCAGGCCAACGACTCGGCAACGTTGTCGCTGTATGGATACCAAAGAACCAGTGAGAGGGATCGATGAGCACCACGTCGAGAATGGTTTGTGACGGCTGGGCGATCTCATTTGGGGTCGCGCATCGAACGCGATCAGGGCCGAGTCGTTGATGGATTCGCTCGGCCACCGCCGTCGACACTTCGTCGGGGCCAGGTTCGAAATCAAATCGACCGATGGGTGCGCGGTCACGTGGGTATACGTGCAGATGGTCAACCGGGAGAGTGAGGGACTGAGTTGATTCGATCAATCGATCAATCAATTCATCGGCGTCACCTGACTTGCCACTGCCGAGTGAACGAGATGCCGTACGAATAAAAATACCGCTGGGCGGCGAGCGTAAACCATCGTGTTTGGCCGTGACAAAACCGGGGCGCGAGAACGAGAGACGCCACCCATCCTCAGCGATCGTGGATTTCACAATGCCTTCGGCACCGTGGGCACAGCTCAGCATCACGAAACTGGGGCCGTCAGGGCGTGCTGACGAAGAATCGTCGTTGCGGGCCGGTAGAGTGGACTTGTTCATCGGGTTTCGGTTTCATTAGGGTGCTCTGAATCCACAGCGTCCTCTTGGGGTAACACCCAGGGTCCAGACGTTTCGCCACGGACCAGTCGCAGGTACGCGCTGATTTTCTGCTTGGCATAGACGGTTCCGCCACTGCGCCGCATCAATGCCGCCATCGCAGAAAGATGGTTTCCGAAATGCGTCGGTTGGTTGTAGCGAACACTTCGTGGCCGACCAAATACGGGCAGCAGCATGAGGCATAAAACGATTCCGAGAAAGGCCACATGAAGATTAATCAAACTCAGTGGCATCTCGGTCATTAACTCCCAACCTCTCGCTTTGGGCAATCCGGGCTGCGCTGCTGAAATCGGAATCGCGGTATAGCGAGATGACAAGAAGCCCACCGTGATTGGTGTCGCTGGATCTGTCTCGCTGATGCGTCGAATCGCGTTTTGAAGATCACGCGTCAACTCGCGTGCAGCCGGTGCGGTCATCGCAAAATTGGTGAGCAACGACCCGCTGGAGACAACCAAAACCTGTGAGCTCTTCCAGCGATCACGGGTAATCCTCGCTAGTGTCGTCAGCGATCTTGATCCGGTGGCCGCATCCGCAGCTTCCTGTTCCACGACCTCAAAGTGAAGTGGATCTGTCGAGTTACTAGCAGCCGGTGGTTGCGCCGTGCTCTGCTCGACGGAAAAGTCGACGAGGCGGCGGCCTGGCAGCTCCACTCGGTAGGGCAATGCTCGCGCGGTAAACCAGTCTCCTAAACCAATATCGCTCCGGTTGGCTTCGGCGAGCAAACGCTCGTTAATCAGTTGTGCCAACCGCCGCCGATAACTCAAACGCTGATCCGCGGGCGCCGTTGCAGAAGCTTCCCGGAAATAGGCCTCGGTGCTGCCACTATCAGGTACGACAAATATCAACGTACGATGATCCTGGGCCAGCCAGCGATCGAGCCACTCTTGGACCTCTTGCGGATTACTGGGAGGCCAGCGTGTGGGAAGCCAAACAATCGCATCACTCTCGGACTCACGATCAGATAGTCGGGCGACATCGTGAATCTCGAGTTCCGGAACCAAACCTGCTGGGGCACCTTCAAGCGCGGTACGAAACGCCCCAAATCCGTTTAGACTCTCGTCCCCTGGCACCCCGTCGCTGGCGCCATATTCGGTTGAAAAACGCGAGCATCCACTGCACAGCAAGACGAAGAGCAGCAGGCTGCCGACTACACTCGAACTTTTGGCGAGGTTGAAAACAATCGCCAACTTCCGCCCGCGGCCTCGCAGGAATTCTTTCGGACGCCACGCACTTCGAGACCGAATGAGGTGAAATCCGTCCGCGGAGGACAGGGTTTCATGATCCATTCCGACTACGGAGCGATGCGAGACGCGAGTGGAGCACGCGCGCGACAGTGGATATCTGGATAACCAGACGGCTGGAGTCGCTCCGAGGGCAGTCATGCTGTCACTCCGTACATCGCTATCGTCGCTTCCATCTCGAGATTTGCTTGCCACAGCCGTTCGAACTGCTCGCCTGTCAAAGGATGCTTTCCGAAGTAGGAGCGTTCAAATGCAGCGACGGTGTCGCGTAGTTGCTCGCCCATTGGTGGCGAGGATTGCATCGTCTCACGGACGTACTGGTTATTCGTTTTCCAGCGTGAGAGGCGAATTTGGCCCACCCGGTCGAGCATCAATAATTGGTGTCCAAAAAGGAAGATAATTGCGCGGTCAAAATCTCCAGTCTGCCGCAATCGCTCGAGCTCTGCTCGCGGACTGACACTCGTGCCTCGCAATTCGGCAGGCAACTCAGCAATTCGTTGTTTCGTTTGTTCATCGAGCACTCCACCGCTCGCCATCGTTTGAATGGGCATTTCGTTACGAAAGTCAAACGAGCTATTAGCGAACACATACAACAGCAGCGCCACCAACCCGCAAACGATAGCGATCAGTAGCGTCCAACCGATGAAGTAGCTCACCCCAGTGCTGCTGGCCGGAGACGTACTGGCGGATGAAGACTGGGAATTCGACGGTTTCGTCGGCCGCTGGGTCGGTTCGGGCAGCCATCGACTATTGCGATTTTTGGAATCGACGCGATTGTCGCGCAGCTCTATCGAACGCAGCTCTCCCCGCTCGGAGTCGAACCATGGCGAGTCAGCTACCACGGGTCTCTCGGATACTGACGCGACGGAAAATACATCGGCAGCGACTCTTTCGGCGTGCCGTGGAGCAGCGTTCAAGGGGGGCGAGGATGCGAGGTTCGCCAACACGCAGGCCCCCCAAAACGCGAGTGTTTTGACACTCGGTACTGACGCCGCTGCCTGGGTAGTGCCTACCTGCGACGGCGCGTCCTGAGATAAATCGTCGTTCGCACCTTCGTTGGGCTGCGTTTCGCTCGTGATGACAGTCGCATCCGGCAGCGTGAGTGCCGCATGAGAAGCACCTGTCGTTCTCGGCTGCAGGACGACGGACATCGAATCCTCGCCGAACTGCCGAATCGCCTCAGCGCGGATGGCCAACTCGACTTCCCAACCCTCCAAACGAATCCTTGCGTCGAGATAGCCGAGAAGTTTCATCACGACGCTCAGGGACGCAACCAGCCACAAGGCCAGCGGGTAGAAGACGAGCAGTGCGAACGAATCTGCTGTCCAGTTCCCCAGAGCCATTCCGCGCATCCAGAGCAATGCGAAAAAAACACAGCCCAGAAGCATCGTAAGGGTCATCGAAACCGTCAAAAAGCGTCCGCCAAGTTCACTCGCCATCGGTGAATGCAGAGCTTTGGAACGGCGGCCCAAAGTGATCACTTCGGGTTGTTTGCTTCGCAATGGGCACCGTTCAAGCAGGATCATCTCAGCGACGAATGGGCGACTGCTGCGGATCAGAGCGACCACCACCAACAGGAAAACCGGCACAAAAAAGTCGACGAAAACATCGGTCGCTGCGCCCCAACGCAGCCCGACGACAATCATCGCTGGTATCGCTAAGCGACGAATGCCCAGCACACGAATCAATTGCCAAAGTACCGGACGCACCTCTCGAATCGCTTTCCTCAACGAAATTTGTTGTTCAAAAATAGATTGCCCCAATGTGTACGTCGTCAGCGCTCCTGCGATTGGCGCTTGCAGAAACACGAGCGTGGCCATCCAAAATAAATACCGAAACTGATCTCCCGACGAATCATCGCCGAACACATCTTCCCGGGGCGATTGCAGCGGTAACCAACCGAGTAGCAACAGATCCGCGACGATCCAAAAGGCCGCTCCCAAAAAGAATGCTTGAAAGACGGCTTTGGGATACCGTCGAATCATCACCAATGACAGATCGCCGATTTCCGAAAGTGTTCGCACACGAATTGCGACATGAGTTCGATCGAGTTGCACGGCAGACTACTCGACTTGCATCGGGAGGCGGTGACGTGCGCGGGGGAATCCCAACACCACAAAGTAGAAGCTGATCAGTGCCGATGACATGATCGCCCACGCGGCCTTCAGCAGGTATGGGGCGGAGCTGGGGGAGAGGAACCCTTCGGTGAACGCTGCCAGTACAAACAGGGTCGCTGCGGCCGCCATGATCGGCACGCTGCGATGTGCCGATCGCCGCATCGAATCGATTCGAGTGAGTCCCTCGGTATGAAAGAAACCAACTCCCAACCGCAATCCTGCCGCCGCAGACAAAGCGATGGCAGTCAATTCGAAAGGACCGTGTGCTGTCACGAAGTGAAAGAAATTATCGCTGCCCACGGTGTTCTCGCGGGCCATGTATCCGAACATCGTGCCCAGTGCAACGCCGTTGTACGCTAAAAGATAGAGGCAGGGGATCAGTAGGATCCCATATGCGAAACACTGCAATCCAATACCTGTGTTGTGCATGATGTAGAACCCGGACATGCCCACGTAATGACTCAGTGAACCACTGATTTTTTGTTCGTACATGGACTCCAGTGCTTCGAGTTGCCCCTGGCCGACCACGTTGGCAGCAAAGCTTGGAAAGAGCGTCTGCTCGTAACCTAGGTACATCGATAACGCAAACATGCCGAAGAATACGATGGTCGCCACGCGCACGCAGGAATCGGCAAAGATTTGCTGGGGGGCTTCACGAAATACCAGCTCGAAGAATCCAACCGGAGAGAACTTGCCGCTGCGATAAAGTTGGTTGTGAGCCCGAGCGACGAGCCGGTGCAGATACGTCACCGTCGAGGGCGGCAATTGATACGCGTCTGCCAGCGCGAGATCCGCGCACGCGCCGCGGTAGAGTGCGGCAAAACGTACAATACCAGCGGCTCCTCGGTACTGTTCACCCGCTTTATGAGTTTTTCCGCTCACTTCCATCGCTTCGCATAGACGCTCCAGCTCAGCCCAATTGCAGTGCCGTTTTTCGAGGAGCGTCGCGATGTTCATGCGTAAGGAATCCAATTCGTAGGATGGGACCATCGTCCCGTCCGAGATTCAACTGTTCGCTCGAGAGCTAGATCCCAAGCTACCGCTGCGTTGAAGCACAGCGTCGGCTTACTCTTTTTCAGTCGCCTTCTGGGCCGGTTTGTAGTCTCGCACCCAAATATTTCGAAAACGTACTGGGTTACCATGGTCCTGCAGAGCGATGGGGCCTTGAGGTCCACGGTCTTTGTACTGAGGTGCACGATTGAATGGCGTGTCTCCGAGCAGTGCAAAATGATTTAACACCAACACACCATTGTGGGTCGCCGTGATGTAGGCCGGTGACTCAAGTTCACCGTCTTCGCTGAACCGTGGTGCCGTCCAAAAGATGTCATAGCTATTCCACTCACCCGGTGGCCGCATAGCATTGACCGCTGGCGGTGTCTGTTTGTAGATCGACGCCGCTTGGCCATCGAAGTAGGTTTTGTTATCGAAGGAATCGAGCACTTGCATTTCGTAGATCCCCATCAAGAAGACACCGCTATTACCACGCCCTTGTGAGTTGCCTTTTGGAGGCGTCGGGGCTGACCATTCAATGTGGACTTGGCAGTCGCCGAATTCAGCCTCGCTGCGAATCATTCCGCTTCCTGTAATCAACACGTCGCCGTCGGTTTTCCACGTATCGGCTCCCTTCCAATTGGAGATGTCCGAAGCCTTACCGAACAATACCGTCGCGTCCGAGGGCGGATCGTTGTCAGTCTTGCCCGGCGTGACAATTTCCGGTTCCGCCCAATCGATTCCAGTCAAATACTCTTCGGCAACAGCCCAGCTGCACGAACAGACCAGAGAGAGAACAGCAATCGAGTTGAATAGATATTTTTTCATGGGAAGGGTTTGAATGATAGGGACGTGGTAGAGGGGAGAGAGGATACGCTATTCGACTTCGAAGATGGCTTCGATTTCGACAGCCATGTCGGCAGGCAATGCCGACGCCCCGATAGCGCTGCGAGCACCAATGCCAGCCTCGTTGCCGAAGACTTCGCGGAACAATTCGCTGCAGCCGTTGATCACAGCCGGTTGGGCATTAAAACTTTCAGTGCAGCGGACAAGTCCCAATAGTTTAACTAAACGCGAGACGCGGTCCAAAGTTCCGAGATGATTACGAAGGGTCGACAACATGGCGAGACCAGTCAATCGCGCAGCGGCCTGACCACTGTCGACGTCCATGTCCGCTCCCAACCGACCTGACAGAGGATAACCGTCGCTCTGCAATGGTCCATGACCGGACAAGTAAACCAAATTTCCCACCTGTACGATCGGCTTGTACAGCCCCATGGCTTGGGGCGGTGGCGGCAATTCGAGATTCAGCTGCTCGATGCGGGCGTCGTGACTCATCTTTCTGGTTTCCGATTGGTAACTATTTGCCGGGTTTCTTTTTCGCGTTCTGGCTGGGCTCCTGATCACCCTGCGGTGCGGCAGGGGCCTCTCCAAATTCAGACCGAGCCAGCGCGGCCGCTCCCATCACTGCCGCATCGTCACCGAGTTTGGCAGCGACAACTTTGAACCGATCTTTATACACCGGCATGACACACGCGTGTGCGGTCTTGCGAACGCCATCGAGTAACAGACTCTCCATGGCTTCGACCAAACCACCCCCGAGCACAATTTTGTCAGGGCACAGCATGTGGACGACGTTCACAACGGCGTAGCCGATAACCGTCGCTGCCTCTTTGATCACTCGCTCAACTTCCTTGTCACCGTTCGTCACGGCGTCCGCTAACGTGCCGCTACGTATCGACGAGAGATCAGTACCAGCGTCTTTAAAGAGCGCGGGGGCTTCGCCACGATAGGCTAGCTTGGCTGCCTCCGACGCGATCGCCAGGCGGCTCGCCTCCGTCTCGAGGGTGCCCGGAATTTCTCCACCACTGCAGCGGACGCCCGAGCTAATTCGGGTGTGCCCGATCTCCATGCAGGAGATGCCTGCACCGTGCAGAATCTTGCCTTCGTAAACGCACCCGCCCCCGATCCCAGTCCCCGGGAAGATTCCTACAACACAGCGACTGCCTTCCGCGGCACCAAAAAGATATTCACCGTACACGCCGGCATCCACGTCATTGACAACCGCGACTGGACAATCGAACTGTTTGCTGAGCACTTCCCGCACATCAACGGTGTCCCAGCCAAGATTGGGGGACGAAAGTAGGCGTCCAGCGTCGAGGTCGATCGGGCCGGGACATCCGATGCCAATCCCAGCAACACGCTTTGGATCAATTTCACTCTCGTCAAGCATTTTTTTGATCGTGGAGACGATCCGTGCAATGCCCGCGTCGCTGCCGCGAGTCTTCCGGCGCCGACGAGCGACGGGGTTCATGTCGCTGTCGAATGCAACGGCCAGCATCTTCGTGCCGCCTAGATCGAAGCCAATCCAAATATCTTTCAAAACAACCCTCGAGCGTTTGATGGGGCTAACTTACCTCGTGCGATTGCTAGCATAAACAGATTCAGTCGCTCCGGATACACGGGCGAGCAGCGGGCAGATTGAATTCCAGGGGACTCGGCTAATCTGCCCGTAGCAGCATCACGACGACCCGCGCGGCAATCGCCTCACTGCGCCCCACCGCGTCGACACCTTCGCCGGTCTTCGCCTTCAGCCCGATCGCATCAAGCGGGCACCCGAGCAGGCTTGCGATCCGCTGCCGCATGGTATCGATATGCGGTGCCATCTTTGGCTGCTGAGCCAGAATGACGGCGTCGAGATTGCCCACTTGATATCCGGCCTCGCTAACCTTCGTCAGCGCCGCGGTAACGAACTCCGCACTATCGCGGTCTCGATTAATTTCCGCGTCATCGGGAAACAAACGGCCAATATCCGCCGCTGCGATGGCCCCGACTAACGCGTCGGTTACCGCGTGGAGCAACACATCGGCATCACTGTGTCCGATCGCATGAAAATACCCCGGCCCGTCATCGCCAATGTCGATACCACCGATCCGTAGCGGCCCCCCCCGCTCCAGTCGATGGGAGTCGTAACCGAGGCCGATGCGAAACGGAAGTGGGGAAGACGACATAGGTTAACTCGTAGCCTGGGACCATTGTCCCGAGCAAGCCATTCAGCCCCCCAGCGAGCAATTGGGTTTCCAGCGAGCCGTGAGGAAACGATTGAACGAAACGGGGCCTCCGACGGGACTACGGTCCCGTACTACTGCTCAGCTTGGCGGTGTGAACTTGGGTGCGGAGGGTTCGGGCGTGTCATCTTCGTCCTCATCGTAACTCCCGGCTTTGGCGTTCGATTTCGACTGGTTATCGACCGCCATTGCACGATCAACATCTCGCTGCGCCTCGCGGAATTGCTGCTGCACGTCGTGCAAGCTGCGCCGCAACTGGCTGTACGAATGGCCGAACTTCCTCGCCACCTCGGGCAGGTTGCCACCAAATAGGACGACCGCAATGATCCCTATGACGGACATCTCGAAAAAACTGAGACCAAACATCTCAGACCTTTTCGTGCAGCTTTTCCGACTCGTCAACGTCGTCCGTCGATTCAGCCATGCCCCGCTTGAACTCGTTCGCACTCTTGCCCAAGTTCCTCATCAATGAGGGCAGCTTGGAGCCACCAAAGAGCAATAAGGCGATGAAGAGAATGATCAATAACTCCGAGGTGCCGGGCATGCCCCCGATAAAACCGAGCAGCAAGGCCGGAGAGGTGAGAGTGGTCAACATGACATTTGTCCCGCAGATTGGTTGGGTATTTCGAACATGAAAGTGTGAACCAAAATCATCGACTAGGAATGATTTGGATGTCGTCCGCATCAAGACGCTATCAGTTCGACGTAGCCACCGACATACTCGTTCGAGCAGCCTAGGGCGACCTCATCGATACAGCGTTTTAGAATTAGCGAACAACCTCGGCGAAAGCGGGTAGATCGAATGCAGAGCCTCCCGATCCTGCTCGCTCGAGCACAATCGGTCGTCCACAAACATCTCCGGGACCGAAGAACGCGGGACAACCGCCGCTGTTGGCAATTTACCCCGTGATGCTGGAATTATAGACAGGCCGGGCGGCCGCGTCAAAGGCCACTCATTTTTCTGGGATAAACTGGCGGCTTCGTCGTCCTTGGTACAGAACGAACGCATTTGAACCGCCAGCGAGAATCAACGGAAGTGAATCCAAACCGGCTTTGCGAGATCTGGGACGCCCACCACGCGAGATTGCTGCTGATTGCACGATCGATCGATGGCAGTGTGGCTTTCCCGCTCCTCGAAGATGCCGTCCAGGATGCATTCATCGAGCTATCCAAACAGTCGATCGAACCCCGCGATGTCATGGGATGGTTAGTTCGAGTGACTCGCAACCGGATCCTCGACAGCATGCGGGCAGAATCGCGGCGGCAACGTCGAGAGGCTGCCCATGGCGAGCAACGATGGTTTCGCGAGCCAGACACCACCGCCGACGTCGATGCGGACCAGCTTTCACAAGCCATGGAAACGCTGGATGAACTGTCCCGCCAAATCATCACCATGAGAGTGTGGGGCGAAATGACATTTGACACCATCGCCGATGTGCTGGACGTCTCCAGTAGCTCGGCACACCGACACTACCACCTCGCACTCAACGTGCTCAGCAATCAACTTCGAAGGGCCAGCGATGTCACACGATAACTCGAGTGAGCGAGCATTCCTCACACAACTCTCGCAGTTGAAACCGCAAACGGGAACTACAGATCCACGTGTCGCTTTCTATGAGATGGGGTATGCGGCGGCATCGTCCAACAGTGACGTGCCGGAGCAATCGAAGCGAGGAGCTTCGCACTCGTTGGCGATCGTCGCGGCGATCGCCGCCTGCCTTACTGCGGCATTTGCTGCGGGGTATGGGATCCGCCCAACCATCGCAGAGAATCGCGGAATAGTCGCTGATCACTTCACGATCCGTACAGAGGATCGCAGCAGTACAGAGGATCGCAGCAGTACAGAGGATCGCAGCAGTACAGCGGATCGCAGCAGTACAGCGCATCGCAGTCATGACGAGGAGTACAGAGCGATCCACAACAATCAACCGCCGACTGGTTTCACCATACCGGATAGTGCACCCCAGTCGCGAGCCGCAATCCTCACGACTGGGCTGCAGGATTCCTGGGAGCAACGTGAATTGAACGCCTATGGCCTGTCGATCGCGGCGCCAGTCAACAGGAATGACACCGCCGACGCTGGCAGCAGCGAAACTTTCGTTTCAACGCTCACTCGCATGGACTATCTCAACTGGGAGGATTCACTATGAATCGAGTTTTAACACCAATCGTTGCCGGACTGCTGGTGATCGCTGGGGTAACTGCTGGACGGGCGCAGGTCACCGTTAGCCAACGCGAAACGGATGACTCGTTTGTTCACACGCTGGTGATCAGCCCAGCAGCGGAGCCCCAGTCGGCGCTGCGATATCAATTTTGGCCACCACTTCATGTGCAAAAGCAAACCAACGCGATGCCGTTCTTTTCGCGTGCGGTGTTGATGTCCACGACCACCCGACTACGCAATCGTGACGTTGAATTAACGCCCGAACGCTACGACCGCTGGTTCGAGTCGGACTGGAAACCGGAGCATGGGGAAGAGATCGACGAATTCCTGTCGCACTACAGCGATTCGCTCGCTGAGTTGGAGCGTGCGACCGATTGCATGCTGATCGATTATCCGATCGTGGACGCTTCGCAGTCTCTTGAGGAAATTTATGCCTTGTTGCTTCCGGAGGTCCAAGAGTCCCGCACGCTGGCCAGACTGTTGCGGTTGCGGGCCAAGCTGGAGATGCATTCAGGTCGCTGGGAGGATTTCACCCGGACGATGCAGACGATGTTTCGACTTTCTGAGATGTCAGGTCGTGCCGGCAATCTCCTTATCAGTCGGCTGGTAGGGATGATGATTGCCGGTATCACTTTGGAGGCGATTGAAGAGGCGTCATCCATCGAAAACTGCCCTAACTTTTACTGGGCACTCGCCGCATTGCCTGAAGGATTACTGGATACTCGCGGCGCGATCGATCAGGAGGTGCAAGTGATACCGAATCTCGCACCAGGACTCGCAAAGAATCCAGACGCGCCCATCGGCGAGGTTGCGGCGCGAGCGAAACTTCGCGAAATCATCCGATCCTACAGCGAACTGCGATCAATGAGCTTCCGAAAAAGCGACAGCGAGACGCCATCAATGTCACTGCTCAAGGCCGGTTTAATTGTGATCGCGACCGCCGAACAATCGAGAGAATACCTGCGACGAGAAACCAGATGGGGCGATCGCGTCGACGAACTCTCCGATAGTGAGTGCGTGTTGCGTGCCTTTGCGATCGAAGTGGATCGTAACGCATCGAACATTCTCAAATGGACGTGGTTGCCCGAGTCGATCCGTCTGCAGAATTCCAGCCGAAGTGAAGACGAGATGAGGCGAATCTCAGAAGAGGAATTCAACCCAGCCGCCATTGTCATGAATTTGATCCTTCCGGCTACCGACGCAGCATGCCGTGCGGAATACCGTTTCAAACAATCCATTGCTCGCAATGCGACGATCCAAGCCATCCGCGACTTCGCGGCGCAGCATGATAGATTGCCGGAGTCATTCGACGAACTCACGCTGCCCGCCTGGCCCGATGCGTTTTCGAACGAGCCCTTTGGCTACGAATTGCTAACACCTCGAACGGCCAACCTCACTCGGGCGGAGCGTCATCACGGGGACAACGCAACCAACCTTCCTCTCGAACTGACGGAGTGAACTCATGATCCGACATACAATGCTAATTGCGCTCGTGCTCATCTCGCAGGCACCACCCAATCTACACAACGTGAGCGCCGATCCGCCCGATTCGCTCACGCTGAGCAAGTCAACCGTTGCGGTGCTCGAGATCGATCTGACCAAGATTGACTGTGTTGAATTGGAACGCTGGGTGAAGCAATCGCACTTTGACGGTGCTACCGACCAAGAGATCAACGCCGCTTTCACTGACGTGAAGAAACAGATTGATGCGCTACGACAGTCAGGCACTGATCGCCTCTTCGTTTCATGGCGAACAAGTGACATTTTGAGTGGCATGCCCGTGGTGCAAGCAGCTACGGAAAACTCGGAGACGCTGCGGAAGGTGTTGTCAAAAGTTTGGGAATCGCTCTTTGGAGTTATTGCCAGCGACATGAAAGTGAATTCTGTTTGGGCCACCTTTGGCCGTGACATTGAACGCATTGCATCGGGGACCATTCAGACAACAGAGCGTTTTGCTTCGCCGCTCGCCAATCGGCAGCTCGACCATCAATTCGTGATCAGTCTGCCACCGGAATCGCGAGACGATTTAATCGCGTTATGGCCGCAGACTCTACCCGCTGGATGGTTGCCGATTGCCATCTCGCCACAGCAACTCGTCCAAGACATCGAGATGATTGATGTTCAGTGGTCACTGCCTCCGCAGGCGGCGCTCAAAATCGCGCTGCAGGCCACCAGCGACGAAGCTGTGCAGCGTCTTATCGAACAGGTGAATGCGTTGACGGAGGCACGCGGTCCGTGGAAATCAGCACTGCGTGTCGCGGCAGACGACCGCGCCGTGATGATCGAGTCCCAGCCGCCACCTGCTGCGAGCATCGCATTGATCATCCTCGACGAGGTGTCTGGGCAGGTCGACCACTCTCGCCAGGAAACCCGAACGCAGACAATGATCAACAGGATGAAGCAGATCGGCATCGGACTGCACAATTACCATTCTGCGTACAAGCACTTTCCTCTGCCGGCGACAACGAACGCCAGCGGCGACGAGCTATTGAGCTGGCGTGTGTCGACGGCTCCGTTCACGGGCGAGCAACGAATTTACGAAGAGATTGACAAGCACCAAACTTGGGACTCGGAGGCGAATCAGGAATTCACACATACCATTGTCGCTGGTTTCCAAAGTTCTGTTGCCGAAGCAGGAATGACGGCGATCCGTCTGCCCGCGATCAAAGGATCAATGTGGGACGGTACACATGAGAAACCACACTTCCGAGAGATCACAGACGGAACCAGCAATACGATTGCAGTGGCAATCGCGCCGATCGACCAAGCCGTGCCATGGACGCAGCCTGAAGTGTGGCAACTCGATGAAAACGATCTCATCGGTAGCTTTTTTGGCGATCGCGACGAAGTCATCGTGCTCGCCTTTGACGGCGCCGTGCATACGCTCAAGAAAGCCGACATGACCAACGAGCGACTACGCGGCTTGCTAACGATCGCAGGCAGGGAAGTGTTCGATTGGTGATCGCCCATCGCAACATGTCGAGAGCTTCACTCGACTCGCAGCGGAAACGCGTCACCGACGCCGTTAATGTCGTGAACCGAGGCGTATAAGCGGTCGGGCCTCCCGACGCGGCCCGATGCCTGGTCGTCCTCTGCTCGCCTGGGCGCCCGCGGAGGCGGTGAAATCAATTGCTCGGAAAGGTTCCGCTCTGTCCGCTCCCTCGCGAGATCTGTGACAACGTGCATACCTCAAGGGCACGCGTTTTTTTTGCTGTTCGCACAGGGTGGCGCAGCGCGCTCCCCACGCAGGAGAGTTTCGATTCGGAGTTGACAACAGGGTAGCTGAGGAACTAGCCTTCACGTCGTCTCACCTTCGCGGTTGAGGGGCCGACGGTGTCGGATTCTCGGCTGCTTTGTTTACTCTGCAACAAGGCCTTCCGATGAGTGGTTCGTTTTCACGACGTTGGATATCGAGACCACAAACCGAGACACATTGCGACGAAGCGCCCGATAGCAGCACCCAGGTGAGCGATCCGTCTGCGAGCAGCGATAACATGTTAGCGCCGCCGAATATCAGCAATCTCCGCAGCAGTGTGCAAATGCTTGCACCGTTGCACTACCAAGCGGGCTACCAGTATCCGCTGCTCGTGTGGCTGCACTCATCAGGCCATAACGAGCGGCAGATTGAGCAGGTGATGCCGCACATTAGTACACGCAACTATGTCGGCATCGGTGTGCGGGCAACCCGCGCTACGGATGTTCGCGGATTCGGATTCGATTGGTCGCGGGGACCGAACGCGACGGCAAAAGCATGCGAGATCGTATGCAATGCCGTTGAACAAGCCCAGTCATCCTACTCCATTCATCCCGACCGGATCATCCTGGCCGGTTACGGCAGTGGCGCGACGATGGCCTGTCAAGTTGCGATGCGGCACAGCGATCGGTTCGCCGGTGTGATTCGGGCGGGAGGCCAGTTCCCCAATTCTCAGGGGACGATCTCTGACTTCAAACAGTTACGCGCCCGTCAGTTGCCAATGCTCTGGCTGCAAGCCATCAATGGCGTGGACGACGAACCGCAAGCTTTGGTGCGAGACATCGCCATGGCGCAGATGATCCGTGCTCAGGTTGAAATTCGCCAGTATCGAGACGATGATGTCATGAATACTGCGGCGTTGAAGGACATCGACCGCTGGTGTTTTGATAAGATCATCTCGCCGAGACCCGACGCGACCTGCGTGGGCGATGCGGTGCTGGACGATGCCGACCGAACGATGGTGGGTTTCTCGTCGAATTGACCCCTTTTTTGAAGCCACAAGATGAATGCATCGATCGATCAGCAAACCGCATCGGCACCCCAACCGGATGAACCAAAACCATCGGGCAGGAAAGTGCTGTTGGTCGATGACGACGTAGAAATTGTCGAGACGGTTAGTTACGCATTGGAGTCCGCAGGATACGAAGTGGTCGTGGCCCGAGATGGCAATCAAGGTTTGGCGCTCGCAGAGCGGGAGAACCCGAATCTGATGATTTTGGACATGATGATGCCCAAACGCAGCGGTTTCCTCGTACTTGAGAAGCTCCGCCGCGATCTCGACCTGCCGCTACCCGTGGTCATGATCACTGGCAACGAAGGCAGCCGTCACCAGGCCTACGCCGAATTGCTCGGGGTGAGCGAATACATTCGCAAACCATTCCCCATGGACCGCCTCCTCGATGCCGTCGCACGGTTGCTGGGCGAACGCGAGTGAGAAAGCGGTGTCTGCCGGCAAAGCGAATCGGATGCCGAGTGAGCTCATCGGTTTTCAATCGCTTCGGCCTGACCGGATCCTGAAGCCTGACAGCATTTCGCGACAGGCCACAGATTGTAAAACTTGACATTGAACCTGACGATGGCCTTGTCGCTCGTTATGTCGTCCCTGTCATTCTTTCTAGCCATCCATCAAGATTCATGCCCGTTTCCACCACCCCATCCCCGCTGCACGCCGAATCACTTCAAGACGACCCGCGAATCATTGAGGCAAAACGCCTGATCGCGGCGGCGGTGAGCGACCACGCTGCGAAAATTGATTCTGTATCGCCACCGCAGGCTGAACGCGGGGAGCATTATCAATCCATCATCGCAGATTACACGCGTGATCGCGGCGCCCCACCCATTTGGCCTTACTTCTCCTCGGGAATGGGTAATGGTCCCTACGTCGAACTCGCCGACGGCAGTGTGAAGCTGGATTTCATTGGTGGGATCGGTGTCCACGGTTGCGGTCACTCACATCCTGACATGGTTGCGGCGAGCGTGGATGCGGCGTTGGAAGACACCGTCATGCAGGGTAATTTGCAGCAAAATGTGCCCAGCGTGCAGATGCTCAGCCGTTTGACAACACTCGCCTGTGAGTCGGGCGCGGCGCTCGCTCACGCGATCTTATCGACCAGCGGTGCGATGGCGAACGAGAACGCACTGAAACTGGCGTTTCACCATGCGCAACCCGCCAGCCGCGTGATTGCCTTTGACAACGCCTTCGCCGGTCGCTCGATCGCGATGGCGGCGGTGACTGACCGCCCAGCTTATCGCGATGGCATCCCAACGGCGATCAATGTCGACTATCTGCCATTCTTGGATCCCCATGATCCCGCTGGGTCGACGAAACGCGCCACGGACACACTCAAGAAACTATTGGCGAGGAATCCGAAGCAATATGCCGCGTTTTGGGCGGAGCCCATCGCCGGTGAAGGTGGCTACTACCCCGGCAGCCATGATTTCTTTGCAGCATTGTGCAGGCCCTTGAGGGCGGCGGGGATCCCCATTATTTTCGACGAAATCCAATCGTTTTCGAGAACCAGTCGCCCGTTTGCATTCCAACACTACGGCCTCGATGAGTTCGCGGACATTGTCACGATTGGGAAGATCACGCAAGTCTGTGCGACGTTGTATCGCAAAGAGTTTCACCCCACCGCTCCCATCATCAGCCAAACCTTCACGGGCTCGACAGCCGCCATTCGAGCGGGACTGAAGACGCTCGACCTGCTCGAATCATCAGGCTGTTTCGGCGACGAGGGCGGAAATGCCCGTCGCCACCAATACTTCGCCGCCGCAATGGAGAAGCTGGCCCAGAAACACGAGGGGTTAATCGGAGGTCCTTACGGCGAGGGCATGATGATGGTCTTCACACCTGGAGATGGCTCCCTGGAGCAGGCTAAAATGCTGATGGGGCTGCTCTTTGACGTCGGTTTACTCGGGTTTCTCTGCGGTGCCGCGCCCACGCGTATCCGATTCCTGCCGCCACCGACAATCACGACAAACGCGCATATCGACACTGCGATCGAGTTGTTAGACCAAGGATTGACCCAAATGAAAGCGAAATTGAGCTGACACCGAAAAAAAGGCCTAGAATTACAGGCACTCTCTGATTTCTGGGGTGTATCTCCGGTTGAGGGGTTTTCGGTAGGTCACTATTATTCGCACATGAAATACAGTCAGCTTGATCGCATCTCCCTGCTCGAACCCGGCCATCGGCTGGTCGGCGAACGCACATTGGACGCCGACGAAGAGTATCTGGGGGATCACTTTCCTCGTTTTCCGGTCATGCCGGGAGTCATGATGCTCGAGGCACTTCATCAGGCATCGGTGTGGTTGATTCGCACGACGCCCGGTTTTGACGAAGCCTTGGTCTTGCTACGAGAGGTGCGGAACGTCAAATTTGGCGACTTCCTTTCACCAGGTGAAACGCTCACAGTGGAAGCGGAGATTTTCAAGGTTGACGGAGCGACGACGACCGTGAAAGCGGTGGCTCGAAAAGGCGACCGCATCACGGTAGCGGCGCGACTGATTTTGGAAAGCTGCTCTAGTGGCGACCCCGATCATCTTGATACCGACAGCGAGCTCAAACGGCTTGCAGACGAGCAGTTTTTTCAACTCTATGGTGATTGTCCTTGTGTCGCTGCCCTGAAGCAGCCAGGCGAGAACGCAGCACCGACGACGACCCCCTAATTCTACCTCTTACAGTTCATCCCAAAATAGGAATACACGATGTCGCTTGATCAAGACGAAATTTTTGAGAAGGTTCAGGCCGCCTTGGTCGACGCCCTCGGTGTAGACGAAGACGAAACCACTCGCGACGCGACCCTCGTCGGTGACCTCGGTGCAGAATCGATTGACTTTCTCGATATCGTTTTCAAACTTGAAAAGTCTTTCAATATCCAGATCCCTCGCGAAGAGCTCTCACCCGAGGACATTTTGACCAACAGTCAATACGTTCAAGATGGTGTGGTGACTCCGGAAGGCATGACCGAGTTGAAGTCCCGCATGCCCTGGGCAGACCTGTCCAAGTTCGAGCAAAACCCACGGGTTCAAGACTTCGGCAATCTGCTCACCGTCGGTGACCTGTGCAGCTACGTCAACAGCAAGGTCAATGCGTAATCATGCGTTGGTTTTGGGTAGATCGGTTCACGGAATTTGTCAGTGGTTCTCATGCGCGTGGCATCAAGAATGTTGCGCTCGATGAGGAGGTACTCGATGGCTACAGCATTGGGTACCCCGTGCTGCCCCCGACATTGATCATTGAAGGCTTGGCACAGGTGGGCGGGATTCTCGTTCACGAGCATTTCGGATTCACCAAACGTGTCGTGTTGGCGAAGGTCGGCAAGGTCAAGTACTACGCGCCTGCGAAGCCCGGCGACAAACTAGACTACCATGTAACGTTAGGCCGTACCCAGACACTGGGTGCCGTCGTCAGCGGCACAAGCCATTGCAATGGCGAATTGCAAGCCGAAGCGGACTTGATGTTCGCATTTTTAGAAGAGGGGCATCTTGTGGATGGTCCGCTATTCAACCCGGGAGACCTGCGGACGATGCTGCGACTGATGAATTTCTTTCACGTTGCAGTCACCGCCGATGGCAATCCTGTTCCTTACTACAAGAATCTTTGAGCGTCCATGTCGCCGCGTCGCCGAGTCGTCGTTACTGGGATCGGAATGATCAACCCCATGGGTTGGGATGTCACAACGGTCTGGTCTGGTCTGAAAGAAAGTCGCAGTGGCGTCGCGCCCACGACGTTATTTGATGCGACCGGATTCCCCACGCGAATCAGCGCGGAAATCAAGAACTGGGACATAACCAAAACCGTTCCAGACGGCGACAAGCACGTCCGTCGGGGTCGACACACTCAGTTCGCGATCGCCGCGGCCTCCCAAGCGGTCGCCGACAGTGGCGTCCTCGATTCGGTCACCGATCCTACCAGGATGGGTGTGTACCTGGGCAGCGGTGAGGGCAACCAAGATTTCGGCACGTTCAGCCGCATGATGGTCGCCGCGCTTTCGACAGGCACCTACGATGTCAAACGGTTCATCGCCGCTGGCATTGACCTGCTCGATCCCGCCAAAGAACTTGAGCAAGAGCCCAATATGCCGGCCGCTCACCTCGCCACACGTTTTAATGCCCAAGGCCCCAATTTTAATTGCTTGACCGCTTGTGCAGCCAGTAGCCAGGCTGTTGGTGAGGCGACCGAAATCATTCGTCGCGGTGAGGCCGATGTGATGTTGGCAGGTGGCACGCACAGCATGATCCACCCATTCGGTGTGACGGGATTCAATCTGCTGACAGCACTGTCAGAGAGTAACGATGAGCCCACCAAGGCCAGCCGCCCCTTCGACGCCGGGCGTAATGGCTTCGTCCTCGGTGAGGGCGCCGCCATGGTGATTCTGGAAGAACTGGAAGCGGCCAAGAAGCGGGGTGCGACGATTTATGGCGAAGTTGCCGGGTACGGCACCACCGCAGATGCGTACCGCATTACCGATATTCCACCGGACGGCCATGGTGGTATCGCGGCCATGCGGATGGCGATCGCGGATGCAGGGTTGACCCCCGCTGACATTGATTATGTTAACGCACACGGCACCAGCACCAAAGTCAACGACCGCGTTGAATCAAAGGCCTGTCACGAAGTATTTGGTGAGCTCGCTGCGACTACTCCCGTCAGCAGCACGAAGAGCATGATGGGGCACCTGATCGCCGCCGCCGGCGTGACAGAAATGATCGTGTGCCTAATGGCGATGCGTGACGGTGTTCTGCCTCCGACAATCAACTACGAGAACCCGGATCCAGACTGCGACCTGGACTACGTTCCTAATCAAGCGCGTGAAGCGGAGCTGAATTACTCGCTCAACAATAGTTTTGGTTTTGGCGGCCAGAACGTGACGCTGTGCCTCAGCCGCTTCAACGGCTAGCATACGGTTCTGCAGGTTGACGATCGGCATGCATTCCACATGCTGAGTATCTTCAGCGGCTTTTGACTCACTTACTCGAAGCGACGGCGAGGCGAACAACTTCACCCATCGCGCGTGATCCAGGTTGGCAAGATACAGTGGCTTGCCGACCAGGTACAGGATCATTTTACCCTTTGAAACTTTTTCGGTTCACCCGCCTTGGCAGCTGTGAGTTGATGGTTGCTGCCGAGGCTTGTTGACGTATGCCGCATCTGACGACTCGTCGCGTCGAAACCCGCCGAGACCTGCATGACTTTCTGCAGCTCCCGTGGTCCATCTACGGTGAAGATCCACATTGGGTGCCGCCACTGCTCGCCGAGGTTCGCACGCGACTAGACCCGAAACAGAACCCTTACTTCCAGCATGCCAGTGCGGCCTTGTTTCTGGCAGAGAGCGACGGCCTGGTGGTCGGACGGATCTCAGCTCAAATCTGTCAGCTCGCACAGCAGCACCACGAAGCGGGTGAAGGGCATTTTGGTTTTTTTGAAAGCAACGATTCTGCGGAGACTGCCGAGGCATTATTTGATGCAGCCGCCCAGTGGCTCGCGGAGGGCGGAATGAACCGAATGGTCGGCCCGTTCAATTTTTCGATCCACGACGAGGCTGGATTGCTTGTCGATGGGTATCATCGCCCGCCCTACGTGTTCATGACACACAATCCGCGCTACTATCAAAGGTTGTTTGAGGACGCCGGTTTGCACCAAGTGATGGATGTTTATGCATATCATCTAGACATCACTCAGCCGTACCCAGAGCGGATTGCCAAAGTTCTGAAGTTGGCCGCTCGCAACACCGACATTCGCCTCCGCAACGTCGACAGACGGAATCTCGAATCCGAACTTGCCCTACTGCTGACGATGTTCAATGACTCATGGGCAGACAATTGGGGGCATATCCCGATGACGCAGGGTGAAGTTGATGATCTCGCAACACTGATCCGACGACTGTTCTCGACAGATGCCGTGGTGCTGGCGGAGGTAGCCGGCGAGGTCGTTGGTTTTATTGTTGTCATTCCCAATCTGAACGAAGTGATCGCCGATCTCAATGGCAAGCTTTTCCCGTTCGGCTGGCTGCGGATGCTCTACCGCATCCGATGCACGCCATGTCATTCAGTGCGGGTGCCACTGATGGGTATCTCCAAGAAGTACCAAAACACTCGCACCGGCGCCGCGATCGCATTCTCGATGATCGATCGATGCCGCACGGCGAGCCTCAATCGCGGCGCGACGCACTGCGAGATGTCGTGGATTTTAAAAACCAACGCCGCAATGAGGTCGATCCTCGATGCGTCAGGGTCGACGCTCGACAAAACCTATCGACTGTATTCGAAACCGATTGCCAACCAGATGTAACTGCCGTCGTCAGACTGCAAAACCCGCACCATGCCAAATCGAGCAGCAGTCGGCTGACGCTGAAGATCACTAGCCTGCCAGAATGACGGCTGTCGCGTGGCCGGGCGAGGTGTGCGAGATCACCAACACGACCCGCTTAACCAGATCTCGAATTTGATCGCTCACGTTGAGTGGATGCGAATTGGATGAGCCGTCAGCGACGCAGGCTTCCGCGTGCGGCACCGGCGGGATTTTTCCCGTTTGGAGCATCACACATGCTGCCAACAAGCCCATCATACCGCTGGCGGCTCCGGTATGCCCCAGCAGCGAGGCGGGCAAGACGACTGCAGCATCGGGGACAACATCTTCCAATGCTGCTCGCTCGCAAGCATCCAGCACGGGGTCGCCCGCAGCGTGGCCGACAACCGCACCGATGTCTTCGGCTTGCATTTCTGCGGCGTCCAATGCTCCGCGGATGGCGGCGATGATGGCGTGGGTAGACCCACGGCCGGCGTCGGGTCGAATGTCAGATGTTCGATCACCGGACATAAATGCTGGCGATCCAATAAAACGAGAGGCGAACCCGATGACCCGAGCGATCGGCTTGGCGCCTCGCGCCGCAGCGGTGTCGGCTCGCTCTAGCACCAAACCGCCAGCACCTTCGCCGCGCACGAGCCCATCGGCGTCAATCGCGTGCGGTCGGCTAGTCCGCGAAATGGGATCAACCACCGTGGCCAAAGGCTGGTCCTCAGTAAATGAGGCACGCGTTGCATTGAGCCGAGTACCACTGGCGCTAACAATTAAGAAATCGGCGATCTCGCGGTGCAAATACCCACATGCTTCAATCAATGCTGCCGCTCCAGATGCGTCACCGACAGTGATGGAATTGTTGGGGCCGTGAGCGTTGAGCACGATGCTGTAATGACACGCAGGCATGTTCGGCAAATATTTCAACAGCCACAGCGGCGTGATATGCCGCATCGCGGAATTGCCAAATTCGCTCGCGTCAAACTCACCCTCGGCATTGACACTGTCCGCATACGCTTCGCTCAACTCCAGAGGCGGACCGTATAATAATTCGCTGCCAAAGACCGTTCCGATCCGGTCACTGTAAATTTTGCCGTGCTCGGTATAGCCCGGTCGCTGTTCAGCAGGCTCTGATTGAGAATGTTTGATGCGCTGCTCGACCGCCGCCGCTTGCGCTGGCAAGTAAGGCTGCAGTCCGGCATCGAGCACAGCCAACTGCGACGCCGCGTAGGCAGTCTGAATCTCCCGCGACATTACTTTCAGCGCTTTGCGTGGCGTAACGAACTGCTTAGCATCGAAATCGACCAAGCCCGCTACGACTGCGGTTTCTTGGACAAGAACGGGCTCACCATCCTCGCAGCGATACTGGAGAACGATATCCTCGCTCGCGGAGCATGCCTGTTCGTCGTACCGCCGCACTCCGCTGACACCACCCAATAAGGACTGAGTAAACGCTTCCCGGCCCACACCAATTGACGACACCATGCCAACGCCGGTAATCACGATGTCGGACGATTTCATGGGGCGAAACTTAGGGATGGTGGGTAATACGTGAGAAACAGAGCTGCAGAGCGCGCACGAAACGACCGTTCAGTATGATCGGCAGGCCTCCGGCTAACCAGCCTAGAGACGGGGAATTTCTTGTGAAATCGCTTGGACAGATCAGCCGATCAAGCAATTTCGAATTCGATCGGAGCATCAATGTCGGGATGCAAGCTCTGATGGACAGGACATTGCCGGGCCGCCGATGTCAATCGATCACGCATCGCCTCATCCAAGTCGAGGGTCGCGGGGAATGTGACGATCGTCTTCAAGCTTCCGATTCGCCGTATCGGCGACTGCACCATTTCCTTGGTGACATGCACCTGTGTGCCCGTCAAATCCACCTCGTGACGTGCAGCGACGATTCCCATGATGGTCATCACACAAGTCCCCAACGCCGTCGCGACCAAGTCGCTTGGTGAAAAGGCTTCGCCACGACCACCATTGTCGGTCGGCGCGTCTGTGGAGAACTGCTGACCGCTAGGACCATGGGTAGCCTGACAACGAAGCTGCCCCTGGTAAACCGCTGTGATTTCAACTGCCATGAGAATCAATCTTCAAGTGAGAGAATTCGGAGCAATTGATGATAGCGGTTGTCCCGTCAGTTCAACAGCGGTACAGAGGTCGCGACAATATCATCGCAGACCTCACACTCTCCATCTCAATGATGAACACCGTGTTCTTTCACTCGATCGCAGCATCTTGGCGGGACCAGCCAATTACCTAGCGAAGCAACCGTTCGGCTTGGGTAGCGAGCAGATGGGGAGTATCAAGACCTTGGAGATACCCCGTCTCGCCTCGAACACGAACTTCGCTGCCGAGGTGATTACGGATTTCAACGCCGGGGGCAGGCGTCACATACGCTAGCGTACGCCCACCTCGGTCGGTGATCGCATAAGGTGGGCGACTCGGGTCCGCCGAGTAAACTTCAACGAGGACGCCCGTTTGCTCGGCCGCTGGCGGAGCGGCGTTAGGCATGCTGGCCGACGGCGCGACGCGAGGACTGGAGTTCGCTGGATCGCCGGTATGGGATGTCGGCATGATTGGCGATGGTCCCCCGGATATCTGTGCAACATTGGCACGTGCGACAAAGGAACTGTCAGCGACGAACGTTGGCGACGGGGTGGGCATGGGCGTTGGGATTGTGGGTGCCGCAGCAAATGCATGCGAGTTTGACATCGTGGTTGTCGCGACGAGTGTATCCCCATCTCGGCGTCGGGCGAGCGCCTCGTAGTCTCGAGCTCGCTGTGCGAGCTCGTTCATTGAAAATCGCTGCGCAGCATCCGCGACAATTCGGATCTCGGGTGCCGACGCGCCTCTGGCCATCAGTGACGACATGATCATCGGTAATGATTCAGGAGTTGAGGTCGCAACGGACTGCTGAACGCCTTCGAGCTGTGCCGAAGTGATGGTTCGCAATTTGGCTGGCTGCAGGTTCTGTCCTGCGAAGGCTGGCGGCGCCCATGCCGAAGTCTCTGAACTGGCGACAAGTCGAGGCGAAGACATGATCGCGACTTGCGATTCGCTTGAGCGAAACTCGGGGTGCGCCGTCGCAGCGACTGTCTTGGCGTCCGCAACTGGGTTGCCCTCTCCAGGGCTGGCAAGTCCCGATCCCACCGCAGCGACTTGCGTGGGGGTGGCTCCGATGGCAGGTGCTGCACTCGCCAGGGAAGACGCCGGTGGAGTTTCCAATGACGCGGCGATGGGAGCTTCCGTGGGGGGCCCTGGCTCCAATGCGGCGACGCGATTTTCGATCGGGATCAATTCCGCCGAGCGACGGCTAGAGCGCCCAGTGAGAGGTTCCAACTCGCTCAAGCCAGGTGATTGCCCGTTGATCAGGGTTGCCAAACCGTCAGTCACACGCTGAGAAAAACTGCGCAGGTGATGATTGTGCGGATCTCCATGCGGCGCGTTCCCCGCCTCAACTAACTCGCTGCCGGACTCATCTTGCCGCACGCGATCGAATCGACTTCGCTGACGTTCATCAATGTGTTTCTCGATCTCTTCGAGCCGACGAATACTGGCAATTTCTTTGAGTCGCTCCGTCTCAGATGTCTTGCCAGCGACCGAATTCGGGCCCGCTGGCAAGAACTCAATCGATTTCTCCGATGTCGCAACTTCGACAGACGAGGGTTTCAAACCCGCAATCAGTTCTTCCGCTGTCGTGACAACCTGATCACGGTGAATCCACCGAAACTCGCCCGACGGCGGCACAATGCGATACCAGGCCTGAGGCCCATCGGGACCATCACGCTCACTGCGGCCCAAGATCGTGACGGTTTCACCTTCACCGAGCTGGACTTGCCACAGCGAGCGGCGGGCACGCCCGAGGTTCGTGCCAATCCAGGCTTTGGTTTTGTCCTCGATGACCTCCGCATCAATCGCGTCAGCCTGCTGTCCTGAAGTCTTGTTTTTATTTGTGTCGATGAGGCTCACCGCATCAGCGGGAATCCAGCAAAAGCTGTCGGAGGTGGGGCGTACGCCCAACCAACCATCGGCGTACTCGACATACACTTCGAGTTCCTGACCATGCCGCAACGGATCGGTGCGGTAATAATCACCCCCGGGACCACAACGAAGGTGAGCTGACGCATCTGCGACAAACACGAGATAGGGGTCGGACACCGTCGAGTTTTCAGCGGAACCACCGGATTGCGAACCAGTAGACTGGGCCAATCCTGGACTCATCGGCAGCGCAGCTGCGACCATCAGCATCCAGCGACAAGCACTGCGGGTCTGCGAATAGTGGCGAGAATTAGGAAAACTGAACAGCGGGGACCGACGCATCGTGCGGCTTCCGTTGTGATGAGAAGGAAATGGTGCCAAAGCGACAACAGCACCCGCCGCTACGGGGATGCTTGTGTTCAGCGATAGCGATTCGGCATGCTGAAATGCAAGATCAGTTCACCGATTTCCATCAGAGCGGCCGGCTAGGATGCCTGGTTGACGGCCCGCGGGCGTCGAAACGGGAGCTAATCGACTCAATCGGAGTGCTGCATCTCGCTGACAAATTTCACACTCGGAGACGCTTGGCCGGACCGGTCGCAGCGGAAATACTCGCTCACGTAGCGAACGATTTGTCGCTGCTCGGGAATTTTGAAGCGATCACCTTTCTGCAGAATCGGACGATCCTCCTGCATCTCGCCAAACTGCTCAGTCCCCGCAGCTTGGCAAGGATACCAGTGCCCCGAGGCTTCCCCGCCGGCCTGTTCCTCCAGATAAAACTCAGGGTAGCAGTGCCCTGGGATCCAGACCATTCTCGCGGGAATATTGGCGTTTCGGCACAGAGCCACGAACAAGCTCGTCATGTCTTCGCAATCACCCTTGCCATCTTGAAGTGCGTCCGACGCGTTACGAATCGGTCCCTCAGTGTAGGTGACTTGCTCGCGTACGCGATCGTAGATACGTCGAACCGTTTGCCATGCGGACGTATCATCTACCGCCTCGGCGGCGAGTTCTCGTGAGAGCAATCGAATCTTGCCATGAGTGGCATCAATCATCGGACTATTCCCCAGGTACGCACGCATTTCACGCGGGACGCGTTTGGGGATTACCAGGGAATCGGTTTGCGTCGGTGCAATAATGTTTCGTTTATCAATCCGCACATTCAGCAGCACGTCGAGCGATTGATGGGCCGTCATGCGGGCGATTCCCACAACAGCTTGCCGCGCACCACCCTGCAGATCTCGCGTCTGCAACTGAGTGACTGGCCCCGACACGTCCCGACTGGCCAGCGTGACGGTTTGTTCGGGCCAGTCCATCGGAATGGGAAAGGTGCCCAGCCCGGCGGTAAATGTAACCGGCGTGCTGAGCTTCATTCCGAACTGCCAGTCGAAGGACTTTGCTTCGCCGTAGGTCGGCGCTGACGAGTCGCCACCGTCCGGCTCGGCTGCCGGTTCGGCGGGGCCAGCGACTACCTGCGCGCAGGCGTTGGGCGAACGGAGTGCGGCGGCGGCGAGCAAGCCGCTCGATGCGGCCAACCAGTGGCGACGAGAAAACGCTGCGTGGCTCATGGACGATGCTCCGGTGGTGTGGGCGGATACCAGCTCAACGAACACTGGCTAGTAAAATGAATACCTCGAGGATAATCGCGATTGCGTGACCGTTCCAGGAAACGCGTCGCCTCGACGACGAAGCCCATGAGCTGTAACGGTTATGCGGATTGGAATCGTATCCGCACAGCAGTGGCGATCCTTTCTCCTCGCCGCTGCGTAGGGTGGGGTTCCTCTGCACTCCGTCAGTTCCGCGCGACCACTGAAAACCTCCTCATGCTGCAAATTCACGGGTTGACGAAGCGATTTGTGGCCGAAAACGAGACCGTCTGTGCCGTCGACGACTTGTCCTTCGCGGTCGCCCCTGGAGAGGTCTTTGGTCTGCTCGGCCCCAACGGAGCAGGAAAAACAACCACACTCAGAATGGTATTGGGGTTGATCGCACCGGACAGCGGAGATGCGGAAGTCGCGGGGATTCCTACGTCGACCGATCCATTTACTGCGAAAGCGAAGCTCGGGTTTGTCTCTGCCAGCGATGGCGTGTACCCGTGGCTGAGTGTGCGTGAGATGCTCCTGTATTTCGCCGATTTGTATGGAGTGGATCCCAATCACGCTAGCGAACGTTTACGGACCCTTGCAGAGGTCATGGATATCCAAGGACTGCTGGATCGGCGGGCGGGGACGCTCTCGACGGGTCAACGGCAGCGGGTGACTTTGGTGCGGGGGTTGATTCATGATCCGCCCGTCATGTTGCTCGACGAACCCACCCGTGGACTCGATGTCGTGGGCGTGCAGACTATTTTCCGGTACATTTCCCACCTCCGCCAAGAAGGCAAAGCGGTCGTGGTGTGCACTCACCGGCTCGATGAAGCTGAGCGATTGTGTGACCGCTTTGGATTATTGCACCGCGGCAGAATGCAATACGAGGGCAATCTTTCCGAACTGCGCCGCGTGACTGGGCGGAACCATCTCGTCGAGATGTTCGATGACCTCATGAATCACTCCTCCTCCCCGATTGAAACTGCTACGTGAACCTCTCCTGGTCTCGACTGGCTCGACTCAGCCGCAAAGAGCTACGTGAAACGCTGCGCGATCGCCGCACCATTCTGACGCTCGTCATGATGCCGTTGCTCGTCTATCCGCTGCTGAGCATGGCGATGAATCGGTTTTTAATTTCGTCTGCCGGGCCCGGTACAAATGGTTTTGTCGTCGGCGTAGGCAGCGAACAAGAGAGCGAATGGCTGCAATCGTTGCTCCTCGATCAGCGCAGTCACCCGCCGGAGTCGATCCTGCAGGCTAGCGGCGGCGCACTGGCAGATTTCAACGTCGTCGTCACGCCCGATGGGGATCCAAACCAGTCTCTGCTCGCCAATGAGCTCGACGTCGCGGCAGAACTGACCATCACTGACGGTGAACCCTCAGCAATCGAGGTGACTGCCTTTGCCGGAGATCAAGCCAGCCAATCGGCTCGACGTATTTTAATCGAGCGTTTGCACTGGCTCAGAATGCAAGATGCCGAGCGCATCATGAAAGATGTTCTGCCAGAGTTCACTCCGTTCGAAGTGACAACAACGGAGATTGGTGAGCCACAGAGCGGCAACGTGTTGGCGTCGATCATCCCTTTGGTCTTGGTCCTCATGACCATTACCGGAGCCGTTTATCCCGCGATCGATTTGACTGCAGGCGAACGCGAGCGTGGGACGATGGAAGCGTTGATGGCCTCTCCCGTACCGCGATGGTGGCTGTTGTTGGCGAAATACATCGCCGTGGTGAGCGTGGCGTTGCTGACAGCGGTCGCCAATTTGGGCGCAATGTTCGTCACATTGACGCTGACCGGGCTGATGTCGATCCTGGTGGGTGAAGGTGGCGGACTAGGCTTCCAAGAGATGGGCTACATCTTCTTATTGCTCGTTCTCTTCAGCGCCTTCTTTGCGGCGGTGTTGCTTTCGCTGACCAGCTTCGCTCGATCGTTCAAGGAAGCCCAGGCGTACTTGATTCCGGTCATGCTCCTCGCCCTCGCCCCCGCGATGCTGTCCTTGATGCCCGGCATCAATCTAACAGGTCCGCTCGCGGTTGCTCCGCTGCTGAACATCGTGTTGCTAGCGCGAGAGATTTTAGCTGGCGACGTTCATCCACTCGGGGCGACGGTCGCGGTGGTCTCCACGCTTTGCTACGCAGCTGGCGCGCTGGCGATCGCGGCCAAGCTGTTTGGTAGCGATGCAGTCAACCGCACCAGCGATCGTTCCATCGGATCACTGTTTCGACGTCCCGAACTCGCCACCACACGACCAAGCGTGGGTGAAGCGGGCATGGTAATCGCCCTGCTATTACCTGCCTCGTTTGTCGTTTCAAACTCGTTGATGCAATGGATTGGTCGGCAGGGCAGTGAGATCAATGTGCCACTGCAGCTGACACTG